>CAYXQG010000116.1:0-5893 GCA_964467405.1 uncultured Acetatifactor sp.
GTAATGAATTATGCAATTATAAAAACATGTGATATTGCAAACGGGGAAGGCGTACGTACTTCCCTGTTTGTTTCAGGTTGTACACATCATTGTAAGGGCTGCTTTAATGAAGTGGCATGGGATTTTCAATATGGAGAGCCTTTTACGGATAAGACCCGGGAATATATTGTGCAAACGTTGGAGCCGGATTATATTGCAGGACTGACATTGCTTGGCGGAGAACCTTTTGAAATCGTAAATCAGCGGGGGCTTCTGCCTTTTCTGGAAAAAGTAAAAGCCATATATCCCCAAAAAAATATCTGGTGCTATACAGGATATACTTATGATACGGACTTGCAGGAAGGCGGCAGGGCATACTGTGAGGCAACGGATGGGATGCTTGCGCTGATCGATGTACTGGTGGACGGCAAATTCGTAGAAGAGCTTAAGGATATCCGCCTGAAATTCAGAGGTTCATCCAATCAGAGGATCATTGATGTGAAGAAAAGCAAGGAAGCGGGACAGGTGATACTGTACGCTAAGTAAACAGAAACTGCCTATTGACAAATAAGGGAAAAAGTATTAGAGTTAAAATTAATTTAACACTTTAAAGTGTTATGGTTTAAAGTGCAACACTTTAAAGCGCAAAAATACAGAAAGCAGGGTATGAAAATGGGAGACAGACGTGGTTCGCTGATATCAGTCCGTCCTGATGTCAAGGTAGTTGATTGTACGATGAGAGACGGAGGCTTAGTAAATAATTTCGGATTTACCGATTAATTTGTAAGAGACCTTTATCTGGCAAATATTAAGGCCGGTGTGGATTATATGGAATTCGGCTATAAGGCTTCCAAGGAAATATTTGACCCTAAGAATTTTGGAAAGTGGAAGTTCTGTGATGAGAAGGACATCCGTGCGATCGTTGGTGACAATAAGACAGACATGAAGATTTCGGTTATGGCTGATGTAGGACGTACCGATTTTAAGAAGGATATTCTGAATAAGAAGGACAGTGTCATTGATATGATCCGGGTGGCGACTTATATCAATACCATTCCGGCGGCTATTGAGATGATAGAGGATGCTCATAAAAAGGGATATGAAACGACTGTAAATATCATGGCAGTTTCCAAGGTTCATGATTCTGATCTGGATGCAGGTTTAGAGTTGCTTGCACAGAGCAATGTGGATGTTATTTATCTGGTAGATAGCTTTGGTGCATTCTATCCGGAGCAGATTGAACGTCTGACCAAAAGATATATGGCAGTGGGAGAAAAGTACAATAAAAAGATCGGTATCCATGCACATAACAACCAGCAGCTGGCATTTGCCAATACCATTGAGTCCCTTTCCAGAGGAACCAGCTTCTTAGATGCAACCGTCAGCGGTATGGGAAGAGGTGCAGGCAATTGTTATATGGAGCTTTTGCTCAGCTTTTTGAAGAATCCGAAGTACAACAAGGTAGCGATCATGAACTTTGTAGAAAAGCATATGAACAAATTAAAGGCAGAGGGTGTTGTGTGGGGATATGATATTCCATATCTTTTGACCGGTGTTTTGAATTCACATCCTTCCTCTGCAATTCAGTTCATTAAGGACAAGAGAGAGGATTATGCGATGTTCTATCAGGAGCTGATCGATGATGTCCTGTAGGAATGTTGCAAAAAGGGTCCTTGCTGTATCCTGACAGCCTTAGACCGGGGCAGTTCGCGTTGCCCTTACAGTATGAATATGATATAATCGATTCCGCAGATGAAAGTCTGCGGAATTTTTTCGTGAGAGGAAACAAACCCATGATTTTGAAAAGAAGAAAAAAGAGAAATAGAATAGTATTGGTCAGTATCTGTATGGCTCTGTATCTGGCTGCCTGCGGGATGGAGGATCCTTTACAGGTATGGGACAGTAAGGAGGAAGAGACGACATCAGAGACTGTATGGCAGTCTGGTGTCAGCCCGACTTTCACGCCTCAGCCCACCGCTACGCCCCGGCCCACCGCCACACCGGAGCCGGTATTTGAAGAGTATGATATTAAACTGATGATGGTTGGAGATAATCTCATGCATATGGGTATCGTCAATACCGGAATTCGGGAGGATGGTACCCGCAATTACGATTTCCTTTTTGATCCAATAGCAGATTTTCTGGAAGAGGCAGATATCAAAATGATCAATCAGGAGACCATTCTGGGCGGAAATAACAAGGGCTTTTCCGGCTTTCCCCGTTTCAATTCTCCTACGGAGGTAGGAGAAGCCATAGAAAAAGCCGGCTTTAATGTGGTGCTTCATGCATCCAACCATGCTGCGGACAAGAATCTGGAGGGAATTCAGAATTGTGCCAAATTCTGGAAGCAGTATCCGGATGTGATGGCAGTAGGTATTTATGAAGACAAGAAGGATGCGGTGGGGACACCGATCATTGAAGTAGGGGGTATTAAATTTGCAATCTTAAATTATACCTATAGTCCTAATATGGGCACCCTGCCAAAGGAGATTGACGGACATTTGGAAATGCTGTGTCAGTATGATGAAAAAACAGGAGCCATTGATTATACAACCCTGAATGAGGCAGTGCTTCGGGAGATTGATCTGGCTGAGATGATGGCGGATGTGGTCATTGTCTGTCCTCATTGGGGTACGGAGTATACAACAACACCTTCCACATACCAAAAAAAATTTGCGCTCCAGATGACACAGGCGGGAGCGGATGTGATCATCGGTACGCATCCTCATGTAGTACAGCCCGTTGAATGGATAGAAGCTGACAACGGAAACAGAGCTCTTTGTTTTTATTCCCTGGGTAACTATGTATCCACACAAAAGCAGGCACTCTGCATGTTGGAGGCTATGGCATGGATTACCTTCCGTGTTACAGAGGATGGGATTTCAATCCTTGAGAAGGATACAGGTGTGGTACCTATGGTAAATCAGTACCAAGCAATGCCGGTTGTGTACGACAAGGTCCTGCTGTTGGAGGAGTATACGGAAGAAAAGGCCATGGAACACGGAATCAGGAAATATGGCGGCGTGGACATTTCCCTGGAGGAATTAAGACAGTGGAGCGACGAGGTTCTGGGAGAATGGGTTCTGTCAAAGGAGCAGATACTGGGACAGGACGAATGAGCAAATTTTAAATATTTCTTTAAGATTTCGGCAGACTCCTTGTTTGCATGAAAAGAGTGTGATAATTTAAAGATACGGAAACGAAAAGGAGGAAGCTTATGAAAAACAAACTATATTACATTTTATTCGCATCTTATTTTGCCATGGTGATCCTGATCCTTTATATTAACGGAGTATTTACCAATCAGGTTTCCTCTGTAAGCAATCTGATGATCAATGTGATCTTTTTGCTGATCATTGGCATAATGTTTATGATTTCTGCCATGAGCTTTATCAGACTGAATCATTGTACGGATGCACTGTTGGCTGCAACGGACAGTATTTATCAGGCATATGATGCGGGCAACAGACAGCTCTGGGAAGAGTACAGCAGGAAGAAGCAGCCCTTTGGTCATGATATTCTGGATGAAGCATTTGCACGTTATCAGAAAAGAATGAAGGGTTTTCAGACCAAGAGAGGTCTGAGCGGAACCTGTGATGTGGAGGATTATATCAATGAGGATATCCTCAATCAGGTCGGAATGTCCTATTACAATTCAGCCATTCCCGGTACGATGACGGGTCTGGGTATCTTAGGTACCTTTATTGGTCTCTCCATTGGTCTGGCATCCTTTAATGGTGACGACATTTATACGATCTCTGACAATGTAGGACCTCTTTTAGGTGGTATGAAGGTTGCCTTCCATACCTCTGTATACGGTATTTTCTTTTCTTTGATCTTTACATTCGTACATCGCTGTATCGTGGATGATGCAAACGAAAAATTGCAGGAATTTTTGGAGTGCTATGAGGAATGTGTGGCTCCTACAGCTGTCAATAATGATGAAAATACAAGAGCCATGCTGGTATACCAGGCCAATATGAGCAACAGTCTGAAACAGATAACGGAGCTGTTAAAGGGCAATGCTTTAGCACAGACGCAGGGTGTGGAGCGGATCGTAGAGAATTTTACCTCCAGACTGGAGCAGACCATGGGCACTGATTTTGCAAGACTGGGCAGAACACTGGAAAAAGCATGTGAAGCACAGGAGGTTTATGCCGGCAATTATAAAACCATGGAGGAATCGACCAAGGCACTTTTGAATGCAAGTCTGACCTTACAAAAGACTTTGGAGGTGACCATGGAGAAGCAGGAAGCTTTGGCAAGGGAATTGAGGGAACAGGCAGAAAAGATTGATGAAACCTGTGCTGCCATAGAAAATGAATTAAGCAGTCAGCTGTATACCTTTGAACAGATGAAAGAGATGAACTGAGACAGGTTAGGAGGGTATACATATGAGTAGAAGGAGAAAAAGAGGTGCGGCCTATGAGGAGCACAGCTATTGGCAGTCTTATTCTGACATGATGGCGGCACTGTTGTTGATATTTGTATTGATCATTGCCATTACCCTGGCGATCTATAAGCAGAAGACAGTGACACTGGAGACAACGCAGAAGGAGTTAGAGCTTGCACAGATCGATCTTGAGTCTTACCGGCTTGAAATTGAGGCGTCCAAGGCGGAGCTGGAAAATTCATTGATCAAGCTGCAGGATGCTTATGCAGAGGCGGCTATGACGAAGGAAGAGCTGGATGCTGCTTATTTAGAAATTGAAAATGCCAAGAAGGATCTTGACCAGGCTTATCAGGAGATTGATGATGCCAAGGCAGAGCTGGCATTTACAAAGAGTGAACTGCAGAATATTGTAGGTATCCGTACGGATATTATCGGTGAATTGCAAACAAAGTTTGATGATTCCAGTATGAAGGTGGATGGTCAGACCGGTTCCATTACCTTTTCATCAGATCTTTTGTTTGATTACAAAAAATACAACCTGACAAAGGAAAGTAAGACCACATTGAAGGAGATCATTCCCCTGTATCTGGATGTTTTGCTGCAGGATGCTTACAAGGATTATATTGCAGAGATCATCATAGAGGGACATACGGATACCAGAGGAGATTATGAAAGCAATATGGAGCTGTCCACAAATCGTGCAATTTCCGTTGCAGAATTCTGTCTGGATGAAAAAAACGGCCTGAACAAAGAACAGATTGAAAGATTGCAATTATTGCTGACCGTAAACGGACGATCCTTCAGTGATCCGATCTACAAGCAAAATTCCAAGGAAGTGGACCTGGATGCTTCCAGACGTGTGGAAATTAAATTCCGCTTGAAAGAGGATGAAATGATCGAAAAGATTGCAGAAATCCTGGGACAATGATAGAATAGAAGCGGAGGTTCCGTCCTGGGCGGAAGAAGTTTTGATTATGAGTAAACAGTCAAAGAAACTGGTAGTGGGAATCCTGGCACATGTAGATGCCGGGAAGACCACTTTAGCAGAAAGTATATTATATTTATCAGGAGGCATCCGAAAGTTGGGACGAGTGGACCACGGGGATGCCTTTTTGGACACCCATGAATTGGAAAGGGCAAGAGGAATCACTATTTTTTCCAAGCAGGCAGAGGTGATGCTGCAGTCCGGTGATGAGGTCCGCAATATTACCCTGTTGGATACGCCGGGACATGTGGATTTTTCCGCGGAAACAGAGCGTACCCTGCAGGTTCTGGATATGGCGATTCTGGTGATCAGCGGTGCGGATGGTGTACAGGGACATGTACAGACACTATGGAAGCTTTTAAAAAGGTATCGGATACCGGTATTTTTGTTTGTCAACAAGATGGATCAGCCGGGAACGGATAAGGAGGCACTGCTTCGGGAATTAAGAGAAAAGCTGGATGATAACTGTGTGGATTTTACACATAGTGATATTTGGAAGGCCACAGAACCGGATGAGGGGCAGGAGGCCTTTGCAG
>CAYXQG010000117.1:0-5788 GCA_964467405.1 uncultured Acetatifactor sp.
AATATGAATAATACTAAAAACATTTATATTTAATTTATTTTTGGCGGGCATATTTTCCCGTGAAAAACTTGAAGGGAGTTATACACATGAAATTAGTTTGTTCCAAATCTTCTCTTTTGAACGGACTGCAGATTGTATCCAAAGCAGTTCCTAACAAAACTACAATGTCTATTTTAGAATGTATACTGGTAGATGCCTCCAGAGGCATCATTACACTTACTGCCAATGATATGGAGCTTGGTATTGAAACAACCATAGAAGGTGAAATTTTAGAAAAAGGAATTATTGCACTGGATGCAAAGATTTTCTTAGAGATAGTTCGTAAGCTGCCTGACAGTGATATTACGATCCAGACAGATGCCAATTATAAAACTATCATTACCTGTGAAAAGGCAAAATTCAATATTATCGGAAAATCAGGAGAAGATTTTTCATACCTTCCCATTGTTGAGAGAGAAGAGAATATCAGTATTTCCCAGTTTACCTTAAAAGAGGTGGTAAGACAGACTATTTTCTCTATTTCAGATAATGATAATAATAAATTGATGACAGGTGAGCTTTTTGATATTAAAGAAAATGAATTAAAGGTGGTTTCCCTTGACGGTCATCGTATTTCTATCAGAAAGATTGAATTAAAGGAATCTTATTCTCCGAGAAAGGTAGTAGTACCCGGTAAGACCTTAAATGAGGTCAGCAAGATTTTGTCAGGAGACAGTGATAAGTATGTAAATATTTTCTTCACTCCCAAGCATATTGTATTTGAATTTGATAATACAGTAGTGGTTTCCAGACTGATAGAGGGAGAATATTTCAGAATAGAGCAAATGCTTTCCAGTGATTATGAAACAAAGCTTTCCGTTAACAAGAAGGAGTTTTTAAGCTGTATCGACAGAGCAACTCTTTTGGTGAAGGAAGGGGACAAGAAGCCCATCATCATGAATATCACTGATGACAGGATGGAATTGAAGATCAATTCCGTAATAGGAAGCATGAATGAGGATATTGATATTGAAAAGCAGGGTAAGGATCTGATGATAGGATTTAATCCGAAATTCTTAATTGATGCCCTTCGTGTAATAGATGATGAGAAGGTAACCCTTTATATGGTGAATCCTAAGGCTCCATGCTTTATAAAGGATGAAGAAGAGAAGTATATTTATTTGATTTTACCTGTTAACTTTACAACAGTGAATTAATAAATGCAGGAGTAAGAAAAGATGCAAAGCATTAAATTGAGAGATGAGTATATTAAACTTGGACAGGCATTGAAGGCTGCAGGCCTTGTAGAATCCGGTGTGGATGCAAAGTTTGTCATTCAGGATGGTTTGGTAAAGGTGAACGGATCTGTCGAAACACAGCGTGGAAAGAAACTGGTTGCCGGTGACATTGTAGAGTTTGACGGAGAGGAAATAAAGATAGAAGAGTAAGAGTATGATAATAAAATCACTTGAACTTCAGGATTATCGTAATTATAGCTCCCTTAATATTTCTTTTGATAAGGGAACGAATATCCTTTATGGGGATAATGCACAGGGAAAGACCAATATTTTGGAAGCAATCTTCTTATCGGCTACTACCAAGTCCCATAAGGGTAGTAAGGATAGGGATATCGTTAATTTTGACAAAGAAGAATCTCATATAAGAACCTATCTGGAAAAAGAAGGAATAGAGACAAGAGTAGATATGCATCTTCGGAAAAGTAAGTCAAAGGGGATTGCCATTGACGGTCAGAAGATAAAAAAAGCTGCAGATCTGCTCGGACTCTGTAACGTGGTATTTTTTTCACCGGAGGATTTAAGTATTATCAAAGAAGGTCCTGCGGAAAGAAGAAGATTTGTGGATATGGAGCTTTGTCAATTGGACAGCTTCTATCTGTATAACCTGAATAATTACAATAAAATCGTGAATCAGAGAAATAAGCTTTTAAAGGATCTTTTTTTCCAGCCGGAGCTGAAGGAAACTTTGAACATTTGGGATTCCCAGTTAGTTTCCTTCGGAAGTAAGATCATTGAAAGACGCAGGCTTTTTGCTGAGCAGTTAAATGAGATCATTTATGATATACATAAAAAGTTATCCGGCGGCAAAGAGGAGATAAAGATTGTTTATGAGCCTGACGTGGAGCTTGATGAGTTTGAAGGAAAATTAAGAAACAGTCAGGACAGGGATATAAAGTCCAAAATGACAACAGTAGGTCCTCACAGGGATGATTTTTGTTTTTATGTAGGAGATATAGATATCCGTAAATTCGGTTCTCAGGGACAGCAGCGTACAGCAGCCCTTTCCTTAAAGCTTTCTGAGATAGAATTGGTAAAAAGGATAACGAAGGATACTCCCATTCTGCTTTTGGATGATGTATTGTCCGAGCTTGACAATAACAGGCAGAATTATCTTTTAAACAGTATAGGTGATATACAGACGATCATCACCTGTACGGGTTTAGAGGAATTTGTAAATAACCGTTTTGAGATTGACAGAGTCTTTAAGGTAACGGACGGGGTAGTAACGATTCCGGAAGGTTCCATAGAAAGAAATGATGTCAGCATGCAGAGCATGTGACACGGAGGATTATAATGAGTGAACAGGCAATGAGTAATACAACGGTCGATCATGAATATGGTGCGGACCAAATACAGATTTTGGAAGGTCTGGATGCAGTGCGTAAGAGACCCGGTATGTATATAGGTACCACCTCCAGCAGAGGTCTGCATCACTTAGTTTATGAAATAGTGGACAATGCTGTAGATGAGGCATTGGCAGGATTTTGTGATACGATAGATGTGACCATTAACGAGGATAATTCCGTTACAGTCATAGATAACGGACGTGGTATTCCCATCGGTATTAATCATAAGGCAGGTATTCCTGCAGTAGAGGTTGTATTTACCATTCTGCATGCAGGCGGTAAATTCGGCGGTGGAGGATATAAGGTTTCAGGAGGTCTTCATGGCGTAGGTGCTTCTGTTGTAAATGCTCTTTCCAACTGGCTGGAGGTAGAAATAAGCCAGGGAGGAAAGGTATATAAGCAGCGTTATGAAAAAGGTCATGTATGCTATCCATTAAAGGAAATCGGTACCTGCCCGGCAGAAAAAACCGGTACTAAGATCACATTCCTTCCGGATGATACCATTTTTACAGAGACTACAGAATTTGAATTTGATGTTCTGAAAAGAAGACTTCGGGAAATGGCCTTTTTGACAAAGGGACTCCGTATTATTTTAAGAGATTCCAGAATCCCTGATTCTCTGGATACTTCAGCAGAAAATCATCAGATCAGTGAATTGTTAAAGAGAGCAGAAGAGGACGAAATGCTTTCAGAAAAAGAAGCTTCCGATCAAATCGAAGAAGAAGAGGCTCCTGAAGAAAAAGAAGAAAGCATCAAGGAAGAAAAGACCGGTAAAATCGGAAAATCCAAATATATTACATTGGAGAACGGAAGAAAACAGAAGTTCATAGAGTTTTACTATGAAGGAGGTATCAAGGAATTTGTTGAATATCTGAACAATAGTAAAACTCCTTTGTATGAGAATATCCTTTATTTTGAAGGAGAGAAAAATAATGTATATGTGGAGGTAGCATTCCAGCATAATGATTCCTTCAATGAAAGCATATTCAGCTTCGTAAATAATATCAATACGCCGGAAGGCGGTACTCACCTGATGGGATTCAGAAATGCTGTTACCAAAACCTTTAATGATTATGCAAGAAGTGCAAAGCTTTTAAAGGAAAGTGAACAGAATCTTACAGGTGATGATATCCGTGAAGGTCTGACTGCAATCGTCAGCGTAAAGATAGAGGATCCTCAGTTTGAGGGTCAGACCAAGCAGAAGCTTGGAAATTCTGAGGCAAGAAGTGCAGTGGACAGTATTGTTTCTGAGCAGCTTACTTACTTTTTAGAACAGAATCCGGCTGTTGCAAAGACAATTTGTGAGAAATCCATTCTGGCACAGCGAGCAAGAGAAGCAGCCCGCAGGGCAAGGGATCTGACCAGAAGAAAGACTGCACTGGAAAGCATGGCTCTTCCGGGCAAGCTGGCTGATTGTTCTGATAAGGATCCTAAGAATTGTGAGATTTATATAGTAGAGGGAGATTCCGCAGGAGGAAGTGCAAAAACTGCAAGAAATCGTGCGACCCAGGCTATTCTTCCTTTAAGAGGTAAGATTTTAAATGTAGAAAAGGCAAGACTGGATAAAATCTATGCCAATGCAGAGATCAAAGCCATGATCACAGCATTCGGAACAGGTATCCATGAGGACTTTGATATCAGCAAGCTTCGATATGATAAGATCATATTGATGACGGATGCGGATGTGGACGGAGCACATATCAGTACCCTGCTTCTTACATTTTTGTATCGTTTTATGCCGGATCTGATCAAGGAAGGTCATGTATATCTGGCAAAGCCGCCTCTGTATAAGTTAGAGAAGAACAAAAAAGTATGGTATGCTTACAGCGATGAAGAGCTGGAAAATATTTTGACAGAGGTAGGAAGAGATCAGAATAATAAGATTCAGCGTTATAAAGGTCTTGGTGAAATGGATGCGGAGCAGCTGTGGGAGACAACCATGGATCCTGAAAAGAGAATCCTTATGAGAGTTAATTTTGATGAGGAGCTGGCATCTGAAATAGATATTACCTTTACTACCCTGATGGGCGATAAGGTAGAGCCGAGACGTGAATTCATTGAAGAGAATGCTAAATTTGTAAAGAATCTTGATATTTAATCTGAAAGAGGAAAAATATGGAAGACAATATTTTTGATAAAACAGGGGAGTTTGATAAGATTCAGGAAGTCGATCTGAAGGAAAAAATGGAAACCTTCTACATCGATTATGCCATGAGTGTTATTGCTTCCCGTGCTCTTCCTGATGTGAGAGACGGTTTAAAGCCTGTTCAGCGAAGAGTTTTATATTCCATGATTGAGTTGAATAACGGTCCTGATAAGCCGCATCGTAAGAGTGCGCGTATTGTCGGTGATACCATGGGTAAATACCATCCCCATGGTGACAGCTCCATCTATGGAGCATTGGTAAATATGGCACAGGACTGGTCTATCAGATATCCATTGGTAGACGGCCACGGAAACTTCGGTTCCATGGATGGTGACGGTGCAGCTGCAATGCGTTATACGGAAGCCAGACTTTCCAAGATTTCTATGGAGCTTTTGGCTGACATCAATAAGGATACAGTTGATTTTGTACCGAACTTCGACGATACGGAGAAGGAGCCTGTTGTATTGCCGGGACGTTATCCCAACCTTTTGGTAAATGGTACCACAGGTATTGCAGTAGGTATGGCTACCAATATTCCTCCTCACAATCTGCGTGAGGTTGTAAAGGCGGTAGTAAAGATCATTGATAATAAGGTGGAGGAAGACAGGGAAACCAATATTGAAGAGGTATTGGATATTGTCAAGGCTCCCGATTTTCCAACCGGCGGACTGATACTGGGTACCTCAGGCTGTGAAGAAGCATACAGAACCGGCCGCGGCAAGATCAAGGTAAGGGCAGTGACCAATATTGAGACACTTCCTAACGGAAAGAGCCAGATCATAGTTTCCGAAATTCCTTATCTGGTAAATAAGGCGAACCTGATCATTAAGATTGCAGAGCTTGTGAAGTTAAAGAGAGTGGAAGGAATCACAGATATCCGTGATGAGTCCAACCGTGAAGGTGTCCGTGTGGTAATCGAGCTTCGCAAGGATGCAAATGCAAATATTATCCTTAATCAGCTTTATAAGCATACCCAGCTGCAGGATACCTTTGGTGTGATCATGCTGGCATTGGTGGAC
>CAYXQG010000118.1:0-195 GCA_964467405.1 uncultured Acetatifactor sp.
CTGCTGTCGGTGCCGCGGTGGGTTTCGCTGTCGGTGCCGCGGTGGGTTTCGCTGTGGGTGCTGCAGTGGGTTTCGCTGTGGGTGCTGCAGTGGGTTTCGCTGTCGGTGCCGCAGTGGGTTTCGCTGTCGGTGCCGCTGTTGGTTTCGCTGTCGGTGCCGCTGTTGGTTTCGCTGTCGGTGCCGCTGTTGGTTTCG
>CAYXQG010000118.1:295-5781 GCA_964467405.1 uncultured Acetatifactor sp.
CTGTCGGTGCCGCGGTGGGTTTCGCTGTCGGTGCCGCTGTTGGTTTCGCTGTCGGTGCTGCTGTTGGTTTCGCTGTCGGTGCTGCTGTTGGTTTCGCTGTCGGTTTCGCGATCACCTGTCCGCCGCCGCGGTTACCATATCTGTTACCCTCTGTATTTTCCGGTACAGGTTCGGTTGGAATCTCAGATGCATCCTCTGCCTCAAGCTCAGCTACGCTTCCCATGGTGACCCATTTCGTACCGTCATAGATTTGAACATTGGATTCGAAAATTCTTACCTGCAGTTTGGACAGATTCACCCTGTTTTCCAGGGGATTCTCTATTCCGCCTACATTCTCTGCCGGCTCATATCTTTCAAAAACCGGATACTCCAGCAGCCCGAGGCTCTTATAGGTAAAGACATATTCTGTCCCCAAGGCCTCCTCTCCGGTGTCCATGGATAAATAATTCTTTTCTGTGCTGTCATATGCATAGATGACAGCATTTTTCTCATTCTCTTCCCCGGAAAGCTGTGCCAGTGTTGTGGTTCCTTTGTCGCTGAAGTATCCGTTATATTCGGTCAGCTCCATATCACGGCGAAGAGCCCACAGAGACATGATATCAGCCTCATCCCGTCCCCATTTGACCCCGGCGCAATAGTCGCCTGTCAAAATTCCATTGTCAAAGGTACCTTCCTCGTGAAATACATCTCCTGTAGAAGCCACACAGATCCATGACTCAAACGTTCCCTGATAGCTTCCCTTCTCTGCATCGGTTACAACCTGCTGCAGGGTATCCCGGGTCTGCAGAAGCACCATCAGCTCTCCTTCTGTCTGCTTCCAGATACCGGTATATTTACGGCCCTGTTCGTCAAAGCCAACTTCCAAATATAAGATTGTATCATCTGCTTCTCTATAATAGCTTCTTTTCCCGTCTGCGGTCTTCGGCCCCATTGCCTCAAACCACTCCTGTGAAAAAAGCATGCTGATGCTCTCGTCTGCATATTCCGGCGTATCCAGATTCCGGATCAACAGATCCAGTTGTTTTGCAGTCTCTTCTTCCTCAGCTGCATTTACGGTAATGGTCTGCAGCAGCTCATAGGCCCCCTGATCCCGGTTCGTCTGCCAGCAAAGTTCCAGTATATCTCTGGCAGCCATATAGCGGTTTCCCTCTGTATACAGAGTTGCCAGGATTTTATAATCTGCTGTTTCAAAATTGCCGGAAGCATATTTTTGTTCCAGTTCCTGCACCGCAGAGCTTGTCGCCTCATTTTTATCAGACGGCATCAAAGGTTCTCCCTTGATTTCTACCGGGCCCTCCGTTTCCTTTGGCGCAAAAATTTCAGACAGGGAAATAGTGGTTTTTCCACAGCCTGCCGTGGCCATTACTACCACTGCAGCCATCAACACGCTTCCTATTTTTTTCTTATTGATCGTTCTCACTCTTTTCTCCTCTAATCTGCCTCTCCTACGCTGTCCGTTTCCGTTGCTGCATTATCACCATCCAAAATCAATTGTGTCAGGAACTGATATGCATCTGTTCCCTCCTGATACAAATTCATGTCAAGTACCTGCTGTGCCAGACTGTAAATACTTCTATGCATGATGGGACCGTACAGGATGATCTCCTCCCCATCCTTTTCAAGCACCGCATATCCGCGGAATGCAAATTCTGTTTTATACTGATCGGCAGGAAGTCCCACCAGCACAGATGTAAACCGGTGTCTGCCGTCTATTGTTTCATAGATCGTATCCACCTGATTTCCTTCTGCATCCATGCCATAGGACATACCAAGGCTGACCTTTTCGCCGCCCTTTACCATAGGATAATTGGCCCTGTTTCGATCCGTCATCACCAGATTTCCGTATTCCTTCAGACGGTACCCTTCTATTCCTTCTCCCAAAAGTGCTTCTCTGATATCTGTCCGGATACCCGTCTTATAACGGATGCCTGCTCTTCCTGTGATCCTGATGGAAAAAACATGGTAGGACAACAGATCCTGCAGTCCTTCCAGTTCTTCTGCCTGATAGCTTCTTCCGTCACTTTTTAATCTCCATACCATCATCCCCACCGGTACTCCTGCTTCGTTATAGCGGTACATCACAGCAGTCTTTGCATTCATATGGGTTGCACGGACAATATGGTAGCCGTTTCTTTTCTCCGCCGTATAAGCTGTGCCATCCAGATAGATGACCGTATCCGTATACTCCTTTGGTACCTCTAAAATAATCCTGTCCGACTCTGTGGGCATGGGACAGACCTCCGGCATATTCTTATAAACCGGAATTTTGAAAACAAAAATATTTTCCAAAGCGCCGACTTCCTCATAAAGTCTGCGGATACTTACCGCTTCCCCGGAGGGCGCGCAGATATTCTGCATATATTGATGCCAGTACATGCCATTATTGCTGTCATCCACATCAAATTTCTGCAGGTAAAGTGTATCCTGTCCCTTGGTAATATAATTGGCACCCAGCATCTCTGCACCGAAATGCAGGGCATAATAGGGCGTATTCCAGGGCGGATTCTGTCTTTTTGCATAAGAAAGGCCACTTTCTATGACCTCCTTATCTGTAGAGCCGCTGGCTCCGATATTAAAATAATTATAGTATCCTTCATAGCCGGGATATGTGCCCGATATCAACGGCGATGTGCCATTTCTTCCCTGCTCCTGATATACACGGCTTGCCAGATGAAAAGGGCTGATGTTCATACTCTTGCCGATCACCCAGAAGCCATAGGCATAGGTATCCACCCAGCCGGGAATATTTCCCTTCATAAAAGTATTGTCCAGAAAGCTTTGCAGTGCCGCCTGGCTGTTTTCATGGTAGGATGCATTGAAGGTCAGTTGTTCAAACTGAAAGATTCCGTTTTCTGTCAAACCATTTCTGGGATCCAAATAGTATTCCAGGGCTTCCTCTGTAGCATAGGACCAGCTGTTGCTGAATTTGCCCTCCTGAAACTGAGCACCCAAAGAAGAGGGAATCAGGCTTCTTCCCCCTTTTAGCTCCTCTGCCACTACAGTATCCCATTCCAATCCGGTATCCATCTTTACAAAAATCCAATTGGGATGGGACTTTTTCAAAGCATTCAATGCACTCTTATAGCTTTCCGGGAACTGCTCTACATCCGCATATACGGTCCCGCCGTCTGCTTCCTCCAGGGCTGCGCTCATTGGGGCAGACTGATACATACCATAATCCGCTTCCCATTGCAAAAACAATTCATCGGAGCATGCCAGAAAACGTCTTTCAATATAACCGCTGTTAAGTACGTCCTTTGCATAAAATTCCACCTTTACCCAGGCTTCATACTCCTGTGTCAGTTCCACACCCCGAACCATCACCTGCTGTCCGCTCAAGACCTTTGCCACTTCCGAACTTTCTATATCCGGTGCTTTTCTGACAATATAAGAATCCGTCAGATATACCAGTGCCATCACATCCTTTTCGGACAAGATCTCCTCCAGTGCTTCCTGTGCTTCGCCGATCCACTCTGTTTCCTCCTGTGTAAAGGCACTCACCCTATATGTATAACCGGGAGCCAGTATAAGAGCACCTGCTGCCAATATGGTCAATATTCCTAAAACAAACCTTCTCATTCTTCTCCTAACTTTTTTTACTGCGATACAGCAAGCTCTTGCACCTGTTATAAATGCCTGCCCACCTGGGGCTTTCTGCCAATTTGGTTCTGACCGGTGCAAGGGTCAGCAACAGGAGCATACGGTAGCAGAACACCTGTCCCCAGCTCATGTATTTTCCTGTAATCTCCTTATGTTCCTTCTTGGAACGGATCCTGTTTTCCTTTGTTTCCGAAAATCCGCCACCCTCATATGAAGCAAGTGTTACATGCACATATTCGGGCTGTGCATTTTTCACAAAAAAGCTCCATAAAAAATGTTCATAATCCGCACGCACTCTGTATTCCGTCTTATATCCCCGTTCTTCAAAGAGGCTGCGATGATAGATACAGGCCTGATGACAGGGCACATTTCTGTAGCATGCAAAAGCATCCATCCTGGGATTGGAGGAAACCACCTGTCCTCGCAGCGCATCATAAATATCCCCATAAAAAATCAGGGACTGTTTTCCCTGATCCTTTGCAGCAGCAATGGCCTCTGCTGCCTGTTTCAGTGAGTCCTTATGGGCAAAATAGTCTCCGCAGTTTAAGAAATAATAGAACTCTCCCTTCGCCTCTCCGGTTGCCTGGTTCATTCCTTCATAGATGCTCTTGTCATTTCTCTGAATGATCCGCACCTTATTTGTCTTGTCCGGATGTCCCTCTAAAAAATGCTCCAGACTCTCTAAGGAGCCATCCTTTGAGCCTCCGTCTTTTATTACGATCTCATAATTCTCATAGCTTTGTTCAAATATGCTGGAAACTGTCTGCCAAAGCTTGTCACCGGCATTTAATGAAACTACCAGAATACTAAACATCATCTGTCCCTGCCTTCTCTTATTCCCCGGCACATGATTCGGAAAGCTTCCTTTACCGGGATTTCCTGACACATTTCTGCTTTGTGTGCCAGCAGAAAGCGCATCGCCATGAGTCGGTCCAGCCTGCCGTATAAATGGCTGTACAGAACCCCTCTGTCATAGAAAAATTTGTGATTATAGCCCTGAAACCAGGTGGATTCCCTTTCGGTCTCCCTGCCAATGGATATCGGCACACAATATACCTTCAGACCTTTTTTCAGACAATCCTTTAAAAAAAGGCTGTCTTCTCCGTTGCTGTATTTTGCACCGCCCCCAAACAACAGAGAAAAGGTGATATTATTTTTGATGATACATTCCCTTTTTGCAGCAAAGCTGTAAGTGGGATATCTGCCCGAATTATACCATCGTACTCTTGCATGCTTCTCAATATGATAGGTTTCCCTACCTACAGAAGCCTGCACATTAAAAAGCAGCATGTCTGCTTCGGGATATGCTTCAAATGCCTCCAGTACCTTTTCCCGGTAGCTTTCTTCGTAAACAATATCCTCATCTGCAAACAGGATAATATCCGCAGAGGAATGGAAAAGTCCCGTGTTCCTGTTCAGCCCCACACCCTTTTGTGCCATGGCGAAATAACGGATCTGATGCCCCTTATATGCGAATTCCTCATAAGCATAGCCATCTCCCTGGCTTACAATGACTGCATCGCTGTCAATATGCATTGCCTCTGCCAATTCCTGAGGTTGCTTTTTCACTGCTGCTACCAGCAACTGTAGTGTCATATAGACTGCCTCCTGCTAATTATCCTTACGCGCATCCTTCATCTCTTCCTTCAGCGCAGTTATCTGCTCTGTCTCCACACCCTCCGTACTGTCCGGCCAGAGAAGAATCTTCAGCGTCAGCAGCATCAGCTGCAGATCCAGCCACAAGGAATAGTTTTCAATATAGGTCAGATCCAGCTTCAGCTTATCATAGGGAGTGGTATTGTATTTGCCGTATACCTGTGCATAACCTGCAAGACCTGCCTTTACATTCATACGATAAGCAAAATCCGGCATAACATCCATGTACT
>CAYXQG010000119.1:0-5778 GCA_964467405.1 uncultured Acetatifactor sp.
AAGAACTCCCCCGCCGCCGCTACCGCAAACTCCCCGACTAAACCCCAACCCTATAGATATAGTAAGCTCCCAACAATCGATAAACGATTGTTGGGAGCTTACTTATTTTACATTCTATTATAAAATGTCCCTCTCTTATCAAGAGAAGAACTCAAGGCAAATTTATATAAAGTTTGGCATTTCTCAATGTTTATTTACAAAAAAAAACACGCAATTTTAACAATTGCGTGTTTTCTACAATCATTGATGGATACAAATATATATATTATCAAGTAGTTAATGTCTAAGATGTTAGATTGTTGTCCTTCTCTTGATAAGAGAAAGACAATACAAACTTATTCCATGGAATGTAGTATCTACAGACCAACAACCTTAAATTATCAACTAAACAAATTTCCCTATGACCAACCATCTCAAATCGTTGGCGGTTGTACTCATGGCGGCAACAGCTTCAGCAGGCACTGCACTTGCAACGCCAATCAATGAAGCAGCACCAGCAGCCGTACAACCCGCAACAGCAACCTGTACAGGTGTGGTTACAGATGCCGACGGTGAGCCTATGCTCGGCGCCTCCGTACGTGTTATTGGCACTTCTCACGGCACATCCACAAATCTCGACGGTCGATTCAGCATCCCAAACGTTGCCGTCGGATCAACCATTCAGGTCACCTACGTAGGATGCACTCCTGTCGAAGTAAAATGGACAGGTGCAGAACTCAAAATCACATTGACTGAGAACAACACTCTCGACGAAGTGGTAGTCGTCGGTTTCGGCACTCAGAAAAAAGTAAACCTAACAGGCGCAGTTTCTACAGTCAGCGCAAAAGAACTCGCCAACCGCCCGGTATCATCCGTTGCCGACGCTCTTCAGGGTGCAGCTCCGGGTCTTAACGTTCTCGCATCAAACCTCGGTGGACAGCTGAACGGTACTCGTTCAATGAACATTCGTGGAACAGGAACCATAGGCACCGGTTCTTCTGTCACCCCCCTCATCCTCATCGATGGAATGGAAGGCGACCTTGAAACCGTAAACCCGCAAGATGTAGAAAACATCTCAATCCTTAAAGACGCTTCAGCATCATCGATCTACGGTATCCGTGCTGCCGGCGGTGTTATCCTCGTAACTACAAAAAAGGGTAAAGAAGGAAAGGTATCCGTCAACTACAACAACTCATTCCGTTGGAACCACGTAACACGTATGCCTGAAAAGATGGACTCTTACAACTACGCCATCATGATGAACGAAGGTTCTATCAATGCCGGTGGTGGTCAGTGGCTCAGCGATGCAAAAGTCAACCAGATTAAAAACTACATGGAAACTGGCGAAGGTCCCACAATGTTCCGCAATCCCAATACCAACTATTGGGAAGTTTGGGACGTAACAGACATCATTCCTATCGCCAACGTTGACTACCTTCAGGAACACTTCGGCAAAACAGCCTTCTCTCAGGAACACAACGTTTCTGTTAACGGTGGTTCTGAAAAAGTAAACTACTACTTTTCAGGCAACATTCTCAGCCAAGAAGGTATGCTCCGCTACGGCGACGACAAACTCAACCGTTACACCCTTAACGGACGTGCCAACATCAAAATCACCGACTGGCTGACTTTCGGTTACAGCACCCGCTGGTGGCGCAACGACTACAATGCCCCATCACTGATTGGCGATAGCGGCGTAAACCAATTCTACCACGACGTAATGCGCTATTGGAACCTCATTCCAACCATCGATCCTAACGGTCACTATGTTCGTGAATCATATATTCCAGCTCTGACTGAGGGTGGTCGCTACTTAAAGACTCAGGATCAATTCGACCAGCAATTCTCATTCCTGGCAAACCCTATTGAAGGCCTCAACATCCACGGTGAGTTCAACTACCGCACATACACACAGAACGCCCACCGCTACTACCTTCAGACCTACTCATACGACTGCGACAACATTCCTTATGCAAACAAAGCTTCTGCTATGCCGTCAAACACATCTGTTTACGACTACAACTACAAGCAGAACTACTTCAACCCCAACGTCTATGCAGACTACAGCTTCAACCTCAACGAAGGCCACAACTTCAAAGTAATGGCAGGTTTCCAGGCTGAATGGCTCAACTACAAAAACTTTACTGCACAGCGTACCGGCGTCATTAACGACATCCCCTATCTCGACACTACAAACGGTACTGCAAGCGTAAGCGGTGGCACAGCCACTTGGTCTACAGCAGGTTGGTTTGGTCGTATCAACTATGACTACAAAGGACGCTACCTTGTAGAAGGAAACATCCGTTACGATGGAACTTCTCGTTTCCGTAGCGGTCGCCGTTGGTCTACCAGCCCTTCATTCTCTCTCGGTTGGAACATCGCACAGGAAGAATTCTGGAAAGAAGATTACCAAAGCCTTTGCAATACACTTAAGCTCCGCTTCTCATGGGGTCGTCTCGGCAACCAGAATACCAATTCTTGGTATCCTACATACTCAAACATGGGCTACGGCGCCAATTCTTACGGATGGCTTATCAACGGACAGAAACCCACCTACGCCACCCAGCCTTCGCTCGTAGCAAGTTCTTTGACTTGGGAAAAGAACCAGACATGGGATCTCGGTCTCGACTGGGGACTCTTTAACAACAGACTCACAGGTAGCTTCGACTACTTCCAGCGCAAGACTCTCGACATGGTAGGCCCTGGCCCAGACCTTCCCGACGTGCTCGGAACATCAGTACCCAGCGTCAACAGCGTATCTATGACATCTAAAGGCTGGGAAATCACAATTGGATGGCGCGACCGCATTGGTGATGTCAACTACGGTGTTGCCTTCAACCTCTCTGACTACCAGATCACCATCGACGATTACGACAACAACCCCGGCAAAAGTCTTAGCATTGGTAGCACCAATTACGGACCATACTATAAGGGTGCAAAACTCGGCAACATCTGGGGTCTCAAGACAATTGGCATTGCCAAGACACAGGAAGAAATGGACGCTCACCTTGCTAAAGTCGACCAAAGCCTTCTTGGTAGCAACTGGTCTGCCGGCGACATCATGTATGCTGACATCGACGGCGACGGCCGAATCTCCTATGGTGAATATACCGACGGCAACTCTGGCGACTACGTAGTTGTTGGTAACAACACTCCGCGCTATAGCTTCGGTGTCAACCTCGATGCAGCATGGAAAGGATTCGATATAAAAGTATTCTTCCAGGGCGTTCTCAAACGCGACTATTGGGCTGATGGCGCTGTATTCACAGGTCCCTGCTCAAACAACCAGTGGCAGGCTGCCGGACTTACCGAACACCTCGACTATTTCCGTCCCGCCGACACAACCAATCCATTAGGTCCTAACCTCGACTCTTACTATCCTCGTCCTAACTGGAGTGGTGGCAAGAACTTCGAAGTACAAGATCGCTATATGCAAAACGCTGCTTATGCTCGTCTTAAGAACGTAACAATAGGTTACACTCTTCCGAAGAACATTTCTCGCAAAGCATACATCGAAAACCTTCGCATATTCTTCTCGGGTGAAAACCTTGCTACCATCACAAGCTTTACTGGCACTGGCGATCCCGAACTTGTCGACGCATACTACAGTGCCTACGGCTACGGTAAGGTTTATCCCCTTCAGAGAGTTCTCTCCTGTGGTCTTAACGTAACATTCTAACAATCGAAATCAACATGAAAAAATATATAGCAGCACTTCTAATCGGTGCGTCAATGACAGGCCTCACCGCTTGCAATGACTACCTGAACGAAGTCCCGGAAAGCTCACTTATTCCGGAATCGTACTTCAGCTCTGCCGACCAGCTTGCAGCATACACCATCGGACTTTACGGCAACTTCCCTGTCCACGACTGGTACTCTTGGCAGCTCGGCACATTCATCATCGACAATGGCACCGACAACCAAGTCGGCGTGAGCGCATCATCAAAATGGCATCCTGGATTATGGCAAACTCCTACAGGCTCAGGCTGGAGTTTCACATTCATCAGAAATTGCAACTACTTCCTGGATCAAGTTCTTCCAAAATATGAAGCTGGTGCAATATCCGGTGGCGCTGAACTTGTCGACGAATACATCGGCGAAGCCTACTTCCTTCGTGCCTATGCCTACTGGTTGCAGTATAGCGTATACGGAGACTTCCCAATCGTCACTACAGCCCTTTCCGAAGACAAAGAAATCCTCATGGCCGAATCAATTCGCCAACCACGCAACAAAGTCGCGCGCTTCATTCTCGAAGACCTCGACAAGGCCATTGCACTCCTCCCCGAAACATCCGCCGGTGGCAAGCAACGCATCAACAAAGCATGCGCACAATTGCTCCGTAGTCGCGTAGCACTTTTTGAAGGAACATGGCTCAAACACCACAAAGGCACAGCCCTCGTTCCTGGTGGACCGGGATGGCCTGGAGATGCATCTCTTCTTGGCGACTTCGATATCGACAACGAAATCAAATACTTCCTCACCGAAGCTATGACTTCCGCCAAGCCCGTCGCTGATGCCATAAAGAGCAATCTCGCCATAAACACAGATACCGAAGATGGTTACAGCAATGCTACAACTTGCATCAACCCATACTACGGAATGTTTACCGAGTCTAATCTCGATGCGTACGACGAGGTGCTCATGTACAAAAGCTATAGCACATCTCAGAGCATCATTCACAACATCTACATGCAGTTCCAGCGCAACGGTGGCAACTCTGGATGGACTCGTGGCTTGGTCAACAGCTGCTTGATGGAAAATGGTCTACCCATATACGCAAACGGCTCTGGCTACGATCCCGAATGGGAAAACCTCGGTGTTACAGCCACACTCCAAAACCGCGACTCTCGTATCCGCATCTTCACCAAGGGTGACACATGCATTACAGCCTACAACAACGACGGTACAACCGAACGCTTCGCCGAAGGCTGGCTCGTCAACTCGTCAAGTGAAATGCGTTGCGTCACTGGCTTTGGCATCAAGAAAGGTATGATATACACCCCTAATCCTCAATCGCACGACCATGGTACTCAAGGCTCTATCGTATTTCGCGCCACCGAAGCCATGCTCAACTACATCGAAGCTTGTGTCGAGCTCAACAACTCTGTTGACGGAGATGCGGGCTCATATTGGGCAGCACTTCGCACTCGCGCAAAAGTTGACCCTGAGTATCAGAAGACAGTTGCTGCTACAAACATGAGCGAAGAAGCTAAATGGGACTGGGGCGCCTACTCTCATGGCTCTCTCGTAAGTCCCCTTCTTTACAATGTTCGTCGTGAACGTCGCATAGAACTTATGGCAGAAGGCTTCCGTATGAACGACCTTCGTCGCTGGTGCGCACTCGATCAACTTGCCACCACTCCATATCAAATTGAAGGCATCAAATACTGGGGCACCGTTTACGATCGCACTGCCGGCGTTCATGACCTCAACCTCCGTAACAGCAGCGGCGAACTTGCTTCCGTAGTGGTGAACCTTGCTGAAGGTGGAAACATGAGCGATCCGAATATCTCAGGAGCATACGTACGTCCCTATCAGATTTCAACTCAAAACAACAACTTCTTTGATGGCTTGAGTTGGACACGTGCCCAATACCTGTCGCCTATTGGTCAGACTGCATTCCGAAAGACCTCGACAGATGCAAATCAAAGCATAGATGCATCCGTTGTTTATCAAAATCCTGGATGGTCAAGAACTGCAGGCACAGCCGCTACTAACATCGACTAATCGATTCTAAAAATCGATATACACTCGCGAGGGGGAGAATCCAACCGATTCTCCCCCTCGCTCATTTCCTAT
>CAYXQG010000120.1:0-5770 GCA_964467405.1 uncultured Acetatifactor sp.
AGGAGTCCTTGTTTTTCCTTATGTGATCTGGGTATGCTATGGCATGATGTATGATATGGGAAACTTTACTTTTGTATTCGACGGACAGATGGCACTTTTGTCCCTGTTTGTGTCCCTGTTGTGCTCTGTGGGAACTACCTGGTACAGCTGTCACAGAGAATTAAACGAGGTGGCAGCACAGCTGATGCGTCCAAGGACACCACAGGCCGGAAAAAGGATCTTTTTAGAGTATATTCCTTTTATCTGGAAACGTCTGAAGTTTTTACAGAAGGTTTCAGTGCGAAATGTATTACGGTATAAGAAGCGTTTCTTCATGATGGTGCTTGGTATCAGTGGCTGTACGGCTTTGGTATTAGCAGCATTCGGTATCAATGATTCTGTTGCTGAGGTTGTTACCATGCAATATGATGAGATCACTGTTTATGATATGAGTATGGTACTGCATAAGCCCTTTGACGGGGAGGTTGCGAAAAAGTTAGAAAGCACCATGGGGGATGAGGTCAGTGAGTACAGCTTTATTATGGAATCAACAGTAGAACTTCAGCTGGAAGAGGGCATTAAATCCGTATACCTGGTCGTACCGGGAGAACCGGATGAACTGGACAGGTATGTGGATATGCATACACTTTCAGGAGAGTCTGTTGCACCAATGAAAAAAGGAGAGGCAGTCATTACCCATAAGCTTGCTCAGGATTACGGATATCAGGTGGGAGATAGCATCGAGCTTACGGATGCAGAGCATCGGACAATTTCTGTAAATATTAGTGGAATTATGCAGAATTTCGTGTATAATTATGTTTATATTCATCCTGATACTTATATGGAACAGATAGGTAGGGTACCGGAATATAAGACAATTTATGCAAATCTTTCAGAAACAGAGGTTGACTCTCATGCACTTTCTGCGTCCCTCATGAAGCTTGACAGTGTAACTGCCGTAACAGTGAATGCGGATGTAAAGGAGCGTCTGGCTAATATGATGTCAAGTATTGATTATATTATTATCCTGGTCATTCTGTGTGCGGCTGCCCTTGCGTTTATTGTCATATATAATCTGACAAATATTAATATTACAGAGCGTATCAGGGAGATTGCGACCATTAAGGTGCTTGGCTTTTATAAAAATGAAACAGCCAATTATGTATTCAGGGAGAATATTATATTGACCATAGCAGGCTCTTTTGCGGGTCTGGTGCTGGGTAAGCTTCTGCATTTGTTTATCATGCAGGTGTTAAATATCGACATGGTGGCATTTGATAACCGGATCACGGCCAAGAGTTATCTGTTCAGTGTGCTCTTAACATTCCTGTTTTCCATGTGCGTAAATCGGATGATGGTCGGTAAGCTGGAAAAGATAAGTATGACAGAATCCCTTAAATCAGTGGATTAATACCGGAGGAAACCGGGAGAAGGGGGTATATTTATGACGAAAAAAAGAAAAATGGGATGGTTAGGTATGTGTATTGTAACATTGATCGTCAGCCTTGTAGTACAGATCATCGGCGGTATTGTTTCCGTATTGCCCATCTCCTTGGCAATGGTGCTGCAGGAGATAACGGATTCTTTTGTAATTTCGCTGTTTAGTATGGCAATCCTCAGTGAGGCTATGTCTGTAACATTATTGATCACTCATGCACTGCTTTTATTGTGCTTTGGACTTTGGTACAGATATGGTTGTTGTGACAGTAAAGTAAGGAAGCAGGGAATAAAGGAAATTTTTGCAGGCAGAAATCTGATGATCATACTGATCATCAGCGCAGGTATGTGCTTCCTGACAAATTTTGCATTAAATGCTGCTTATCCCCTTATTCCCCAGAAGGTTATGTCCGATTATGAAAATCTGATGGAGACAGCAGGATTTGGAAACAGTATCCTTCCTACCATGGTGGCAGTGCTGATTGCTCCTTTTGGGGAAGAATTTATTTTCCGCGGCGTGTTATTTTATTATGCGAAACGTGCCTTTGGTGACATGGAAAACAGAAGAAAGGCATTCTGGATCGCCAATTGCATCCAGGCTTTGTGCTTCGGAATCTTTCATTTCAATATCATACAGGGAACCTATGCATTCTTCATGGGCCTGGCACTCGGATATCTGGCACATCGCTTTAAAAGCCTGCTGCCTTCCATGCTTGGGCATATGCTCATTAACGGATTGTCCAGCTTTGCATGGAATCCGTTTGTCAGTATGTTCCCGCAAAGCTATGCTGTATATGTGATCGGAACGGTGGTCTTTGCAATAATTGTGATCCTTGGATTTAAGATGGGTGGTCCGGCAGAACCAAAGACCGTAGAGACATTAGAATAAGACCGGCGAAAGGCCGGGAAAAGGAACGGAAAAAGGAACGGGTATGCTTTTTGTTGTAAGGGTACCGGTTCCTTTTGTGAAACAGAAAAATATGTAATCGGAAGCATCGAAAGCAGGGGATATTCTGATGCAAATTTGATGCGTTACTATGATAAATATGGTGCATGATCAATATATATGGTATATAATGAAATCATAGTATATTCTTTAGAAAATCTTAAGGTGTATTTTTACGGGACTTGTTTTATACTTAGGATAGGAGGATACGAGGAAGGACAGATATTTTGCCCGGTATCTTTTGACTTAGACATTAAAGAAATGTTTAGGATATTTGGACATTTCGGGAAAGAGGGACAGAATGAAGAAAGGTTGGAAAAAGGGCCTGGCACTTACCTTAACGGCAGCACTTGGATTATCACTGGCAGCCTGCGGCAAAACAGATCCTGCAAAGGATCAGCAGACAAACGGGAAAGAAAATCAAACAGAAGCAGAAACATATGTATATGTACCGGAATATATTTCCATAGATTCAGGAGATGAAAATTCCTATACTAATGATCCTATACTGACAGCTGACAGACTCTATTATACTAAGTATGTATATTCGGAAACTGTGGATGAGACAACAGGTGAGACAATGTATGATTCCGATACCTATTTGTGCTATCGTACCTATCAGAATCCGGCTGTGGAGGAAGAAATATCACTTGACTTTGCAATAGAGGGCTTCGAAGAAAGTCTACGTACATATTTCTTTGATAAGGAAGATAATTTGTACGTTGTTTGGTATATATATCCTGTTTTCTCAGATGACAGTGAATATGATTCTGCCAAGGAGACCACTTACATGGTTAAGTATGACAGCAGTGGAAATGAAATGGTACGCTGTGATATCGGTTCTGTTTTTACAGAGGATAACCGCTATCTGCAGGATGCTGCTGTAGGCGGGGACGGCAGGATCTATGCATCCTCCAACAATCTGATCTATACCTTTCATGAGGATTGCAGCTTTGATCAGGTGATTGATGTAAATGCAGACTGGATCGAAGCTTTGTTCAGTACGGATGACGGCAGAATATTCTACACTACGTATGGTATGAAGGGAGTAGAGTTAACTGAGATCGATACCGTAACAGGAAAGAAGGGCGCTGTATACGGCAATCTGCCGGATTTAAACGGTACCTACAAATCCGGCGGTGAAGGCAGGCTTCTGTTGGCAGGCTCATCAAGACTGTATGAATATGATCTTGAAGCACAGGAATTTACAACTGTTTTAGAGTGGCTTGACTGCGATGTAGACGGTCAGTATGTACATGATTATACCTTTGTAGATGAAGGAAAAATCATGATATATTATGATAATTACGAGGAGAATCCGGAGTTTATCACTTTGACCAAAACGGATGCGTCTGAAGTGACGCAGAAGACTGTAATTACTCTGGCAACTCTTTATGAAGGAAATTCCGAACTGCAAAGAGCTGCAGTAAGATTTAACAAGTCCAATGATAAGTATCGTATTAAGATAAAAAGTTATGTTGACAGCGCAGCAGAGTGGACAGAGAACACCTACTCTGATGCAGTCAATCGTATGAATGCTGATCTTGTCAGCAACAACTGTCCGGATATTATTGATCTGTCCAATGCAGATATTACAAATCTGGCAGCAAAGGGAGCACTGGAGGATTTACAGCCCTATATGGACGCAAGTACGGCTGCTAATACGGCAGATTTTGTACCAAGCGTATTGAATGCATATCAGTATGATGGGAAGCAGGTTACAGTACCCAAAACCTTTACGGTAGCAACTCTGTTAGGAAAGAGTAAGTTTGTGGGTACAACTCCCGGCTGGAAGTTAGAGGATGTGATCGCACTTGCTGAGGCGCATCCGGAAGCAAAATTATTATACAGTATGACAAAGGAAGCAGCATTGCAGATTTGCCTGATGTATAACAATGAAAGCTTTATTGATTACGAAACAGGAAAGTGTTATTTTGATACACCTGAATTTACAAAGGTTTTGGAATTTGCAAATTGCTTCCCGGAGAGCTTTGATTATAATTCGGATGAAAGCTTCCCTTCCAAGATTCAGTCTGATAAAGTCCTTTTGGCAGATGTCAATTTCTATAATGTAGAAGAATATCAGATGTACAGACTGATGCTGGAGGATGAGGCTACCTGGATCGGTTATCCTACCATGGACGGAAGCGCAGGTGTGTTCATACAGGGAAGCAATATGTATGGTATTTCATCCAGGAGTACCAACAAGGATGGAGCATGGAAATTTATTGAGGTCATTTTATCAAAGGATGAGGACGGACGTGATTGGCAGTTTCCGACCCGTCTGGAGACTTTGGAGGCTATGTTTGAGGAGAGTATGACGCCTTCTTATCAGTATGATGAAAATGGCCGGATCATGTATGATGAAAACGGAGAACCTCTGCAATATCCCAAGACCAGTTGGGGATATGATGACTGGGATGCGGATATTTATGCTGCAACTAAAGAGGAGATTGACGACATCAGAGCCATGATCGATATTGCAAAGCCGGTCAGCGGCAATGTAGAAACAATCTTTTCTATGATCAGTGAAGAGGCTGCTTATTATTTTGCAGGACAGAAGAGCGCAGAGGAAGTCGCTAAGATCATTCAGAGCAGAGTTGAGATTTATGTAAGTGAGAACAGCTAAGGGAGGGTTTTTTCCTTGGAAAAGACAGGTATACAGAAAAAGAAGCTTCATAAAGCCGGAAAAAGAGAAAAAAGAATAAAAAGAAAGTCGGGGCTGTTTATAGCCCCCAGCTTTCTTGGTGTATTGATATTCTTTATCATTCCCTTTTGTGTAGTTATTTTTTATTCGATGGTCGATAATCCGATCAGCCAGAATTTTGTATTTTTAGATAATTTTAAATATTTACTGGGCAATAATGCATTTAAGCGGGCAGTATCGAATACTGTTCGATTCTCTGTTATTGCAGTACCTCTGGCAGTGATCCTGTCGTTATTATTAGCAATCCTATTGGAAGCGAAGATCCCTTTTAAGAGCCAGTTCAGGACCTTTTTCTTAAGTCCCATGATGGTGCCTGTGGCATCCATTGTATTGATCTGGCAGGTGCTTTTTAATTATTATGGTGTTGTAAATGAGTTTTTGGGACTTTTTGGGATAGACAGAATCGACTGGCTGAAATCAGAATATTCCCATATTGTGATCGTAATCCTCTTTTTGTGGAAGAATCTGGGATACAATATGATCCTGTTTATGGCTGCACTGGCCAGTATTCCCAAGGATGTTCTGGAGGTAGCAAAATTGGAAAGTGCTACACCGGTTCAGACCTTTTTCTACATAAAGACAAGATATCTGTCCTCTACTTTTATGTTTGTGACGATCATGTCCTTGATCAATTCCTTTAAGGTATTTAGAGAAATCTATTTGCTGACAACAGATTATCCCTACGATACACTGTATATGCT
>CAYXQG010000121.1:0-5745 GCA_964467405.1 uncultured Acetatifactor sp.
AAAAGGCAGCAGGTATTGAAAATGCTTCTCCCAATCGTCCGCACCGCCATACCCCTGCTCCATGATCACCTCCCGGTTTCCTCCGTCCCAGTTCCTGCTCCAGTTTTCATTGGCCCAGCAAAAGCAAAAGGGCAGATCTATTTTTTTATTTGCTAACATCTGTTCTGCCGGTTTCTCTAACAGCCTTTTGCCCCCTTTAAACCAGTAATGATAGTAACAAAAGCCGAATATTCCGTATTTTTTTGCCAGCTCTGCCTGCCAAAGCTTCACCTCATCCTCTAAAAGATCGTAATAATTCTTATGAAGCGGGATCCGCGGCTGATCATGTCCCTGAAACAGGGGCTTTGCCTTTTTAACATTGCTCCACTCCGTAAAGCCGGATCCCCACCATCTGTCATTTTCCGGTATGGTATGATACTGGGGCAGATAAAAAGGGATCAGCTTGACGCCCCTGCCATCCTTTATCTCAGCCATCCTCACCTACCCCCTTTGCATCCTGTTCCTTCAAAAACTGCTCATAAGCTTCCGCCAAATACCTTTTCCGGCTTCCGGCAGCTTCCGCAAGGCTCTTTCGCCCAAGCACCCGGCCCAGCTTCAGCCTTCTTTCTAAGCCCAATAATTTATATTGATAATAGGTCTGCGGTCCTTTTGGTCCAAAACGCTTTTCATAATATAAAAAGGCTCCCTTCTGCCGTAGGATATACCGGCGGCTGTTTTGGTCCTTTTCTTTTTCCGTACTTGCTGCATCATAATGGATCAGCTTCGCCCCAGGCACATTTACAATCTCATATCCTGCCTGCATAATCCGAAAGGACAGCTCTTCCTCCTCAGCATACATGAAAAAATCCGGATCAAAGCCGCCCATTTTTTCATACAGGGCTTTGGACAGCATCATATCCGTTCCGAATATATATGCTACCCTCTTTACCCCTTCACCGAAATTAAAGCTTTCCTTATAATAAAATTTCTCCTTTTGCTCCGGCGAACAAAACCATTGCACATATCGCTTCCGAAGGCTTGTCCCCAAAATCCTGCTCCATGCAGCCTCCTTCTTTACCGATTCCAAATCGTCAAAGCGGGTGCAAAAGGATGGGGACGGGGTATATTCCTTCGTATATAAGTTTCCTCCCGCAACGCCCGCCTGCCTATGAGTCTCCAGATAATCATGTAAGATCCCGACTGCATTATTGAGTAAAAGCGTATCTGAATTCAGTAAGAATATATATTTTCCGGACGCATATCCGACTCCCAGATTATTGGCTTTTCCAAAGCCCAGATTTACACTTGATACCACCAAAGTGACATCCTTCTGCAATGCCTCCCTTAAAAGATCTGCCGAGCCATCTTTCGAGCCATTGTCCACCAGGATAATCTCATAGGTAATCCCCACAGTCTTCTCCTGTATGGATCTGACACAGTCGATGACCAGCTTTGGTGTCTGATAATTTACGATAATAATTGATACATCCATATTTGCTCCTATTCCGAAGCCTGCCGTCCCATTCGCTTCTTTAAGCCCTTTCTGATCCGAAAATATCGGTATATCCTCCTGTATTTTTCTGCAAGGAACCAGCTGATGATCATCCCCTTTTCTCCTTTGTGCTTCCGTGACCTTAAATATGCAGTCAGACCTTGTACCTCTCTTACCTTCTGCACTGTCTGATCATTGAAAAGATCAGAATCACAGTCGTACAAACATGCAAACAGCTGATCCCTGATCCTGCTATATACAGCCTCCTCTGCTTCTGCAGACAAACTGCCTTTTTGAGATGCGATCCGATACATCTTCAGGATATTGGCTAAAAAGTCCCATACCGGCGGACGTCTTTTACCGGGCACATATACATATTCATAGCCTGCATATTCCATGATCGCAAGACAATTGCATTGCTCATATACGGACAGATTAAACTCCAGATCCTCCTGTGCATACATATGCTCACAGAAACGAATATTCTGAAGTATCCTCCTTCTGTAGCACTTTCCTGCAATATATCCATACATTTGCGGATGAATACACATATCCTCCCAGATATCCTGCTGTGCCTTACCCTCTAGGGATATGCTGCGCCTTATCACTTCTTTTCCTTCTCTGAAGCTCAGTCCTCCGATGGCAGCATCTGCCTGTGTTCTCTCCATATATGCAATGTAGGTTTCCAAATAATCCGGAACAATATGATCATCACTGTCCACAAACATCACATAGGTCCCGGTTGCTCTCAAAAGACCCGTATTTCTTGCACAGGATACTCCCCGGTTTTTGGTATGGATCACCTGAAAGCGGCCGTCCATCTTTGCATAATGGTCACATATCTGCCCGCTTTGATCCCATGAACCATCATCGATCAAGATCACCTCATAATCCTTACAGGTCTGTGCCAGAATGGAATTCAAGCATTTCTCTAATGTCATTCCGGCATTATATACCGGAATGATCACACTGATCATCGCTGCTGCCATCCTTTATATCCTCGCTATCAGTCCGCCTAATTTCAGCTTTACCAAAATCATCCACAATTTCTGTTTACAGGAAATTTTCATTTGAGAAAATCCCAGTGCTGTTTCTGCTATAACAGGATCCTGCAACAGCCTTTTACAGTATGCTGCCTTCTCTTTGTCATCCTTAAGATACCTTCGTTCATTGAATGCCATACAGATACAAAACCAGCGCAGACAATGCAGCTGGCTTCCGTAATCATAATCCCTGTCCTTTGCAAAATCCCTTTCAAATGCCCGGATCAAACGCTTACAGGATGCCCACCTGTCCATGCGGAAGGATTTGGATATGGAATCCGGATTGTAAAAATAGTGATAAACACATGCCTCCTCCACATAGTAAAAAGACTCTGCCGCCCGTACTACCCTGGCACTAAACAGCATATCCTCGCTGTATTTGATCTGCTCCTCAAAATACAAATCATTTTCCGTCAAAAACTGCCTGTTATACAAAGCTCCCCATGCTCCGACGATGGCTCCCATTGTCAATTCCGGCGTCACAATAAGCCGATGGCAGATCTGGGTCCTGATTCTTTCCTTATCATAATAACCGCCTGATAACTCACGCACCTGCTCCGTCATACAGGGCGTATTCTCTGCAAGTCCGGGCCAGCCTGTCCGGATGGCTCTGTAGCGTACAAAATCCACCTGATACTTTTCAGCTGTTTCATACAGCTTTTCCATACCATCCTTCTCCAGCCAGTCATCACTGTCCAAAAAGAAAAGATACTTTCCTGATGCGGCATGCATGCCTGCATTCCTGGCTGAGGACAGACCTCCGTTTTTCTTATGGATCACCATGATACGATCATCCCTTTTCGCATATTCATCACATATTTCCGGGCAATGATCCAATGAACCGTCATCTACCAAAATAATTTCCAGACTTTGAAGAGTCTGCTCCAACGCACTTTCCACACAGCGCCTTAAATATTTTTCAACCTGATACACCGGTATGATAATTGATATCCTAACACTCTCCATCTGTTAACTCCGTTAAAAAGACCATTGACCGCACTCTCTCCTTCTGCAGGATCCCATCTACCCGATCCCAGTCAATGGGACCGGCTGCTGCCATATCCTTCCTGTCAGCTACCATTCTGTCCTCCAGACCTACCAGCGTTAACAGATCCGTCATACGGACATTGATATCCTCCTTACGCCTTACCACATAAAATTCCCTGTGAAAGAGCAGGGCGAATGCGGTTGCATGGAAGGAATTGGACAAAATGATCTCAGAACCGTATATGACTTCCAAAAATTCTATGGGCCCCGGAGCCTTCAGCTTTTTATCCACATATTTTTCTGCGAAAAAGCCTGTTATCCCCTCTCCAGTCCTTTCTTTCCAAAAAAGGCTTAGCTCCTTAAGCAAAGGATTGTGGTCAAAATCATATACAAAAATACCCTTCGGCTGCATTTTTCTTCCAATCAGGCCCTTCCAATGCTCTGCTGGCAGCAAAAATACCGGATCCAGTACGTTACAGCCCTGCAGCCCCAGCCTGTCCAGGATCTTTAAGGCACTTTTCTCCCTGACAGAAATCCGATCCAGACCATGCAGCCACATGCCAACCTGTTTTTGCCACTCGGACGCTATCTCTTCTGTTGCAAAGCTTGCAGCATAGGATGCTTTTCTCCTTTCCTTTGGCGCGAAATCCAGATAAAAGACTCCGTCCCGTCCGTTTGGAAACAGGCTGTTCCAGATTTGATCACTTCCTGCAATATACAGATCTGCCTCAGGCGGGTCCTGTTTTAGTTCCTCCATATTTGTATATCGTTTTGTCAGTTTCATATATTCTTTTCTGAAGCAGTCAAACTTTTTCTTATGGGGATATTTTTTCAAACGTCCAGGAAATTTCAAGATCAGATAGAGCCACTTGCACAACAAAGGACTGTTAAACCGCGGATTATCCACAGCTGTAAAACGATACTGTCTGCTCAGATACTCCGGCTTATAATCAATGATCTCCACCTCATGTCCCTGCAGGCGCAGATATGCAGACAGCGCATAGGCCTGCAGACTTGCTCCTGCATTATAAACGTCATGGCAGGTGATCGTTTTGATCCTCATATGCTCCCCCCTGTTTTCTGCACTCCTGCCGGATCGGTCATGTTTTCGATCAAAGCACCCAGCCGTTCCGTCCCGGTATGATTGGCATAATCCGTTTCTGCCGCATGTTCAGCCAGCTTCTCCCTCAGTTCGCTGTTCCGTATAAGGCTTATGATTCCCTCCGCACATCCTTTGTTATCTGCAGGAACGATCACACCGTCCACGCCATTCTGCAGCTGACTTTTTGCTGTTTCATAATTAGTGATCAGTACCGGTTTGCCAAGCACCCTGGCTTCATATACACAGACACAGCTTCCTTCATATCGGGAGGGCTGGACATAAAGATCACAGGCTCTCATATAGGGATACGGATTTTCCCTTTTTCCCAGAAGGATCACATGCTCCTCCATTTCCGCCTCCCTGATCCTTTGACGGATCAGCTCTTCATCCGGCCCGAAGCCGATCAAATACCAACGGATCCTATAGCCGGCTCTTACCATCCGCTTACAGATATCCGGTACATTATCAAAATTCTTGGCATAACAGAATCTGCCCACCGACAATATTCTGAAGCTTCCGTCCTCTGTCATCTCCTTTGCAGCGTCAAACAGCATTGCCTGCTTTTTGATAAAATCCACCGGCAGGATATGGCCGATACAGATCAGCCTGTCTGCAAGCTCCGGAAACCTTGCGGCAAAGCCCCTGCTGCATTCTTCCGAAACCGATACGATCCGATCATAAGCACTCCACATCCGCCTTTCCGAATTCACGTCAATCTCCAGACTTGTATAATCCGTATGTATCCAGGCAAGCTTCTTTTTTGCCTTTACCTTCTTTGCTACAAAATAATGCGGTGTAAGGAAACTGATGGCCAGATCATATTCTGTATCACTGACAGCCGGCATATAGCTGCAGGTATACTTATGACTGTATTCCAGTGCCACACCATTATCAGACCGTAAACCATGGTATTTTACAAAGCAGGCAGCCTTCACCTTCCCTTGTATGCGACCTTTTAAGATCCCCCACTTTTTCTTTCCTGCTACCCGGCTGATGGGCACTGCAAGGCAGGCATATTCTTCCTTCCCGGGCAGCAAATGTATGCCCTGTGGGATGTATTTTAACAATTCTCCTTCTCTTCGCATCAAAAACAGATCTACCTGATATTTCGTAAGATCCAGACTTTGCATCAGTCCAAGGAG
>CAYXQG010000122.1:0-5737 GCA_964467405.1 uncultured Acetatifactor sp.
TTATATATAATAGGAGGGTACTATATGAAAGGTTCTTCTTTAGATACACATATGGGAAACATTGTTATTGACAGTGAAGTGATTGCCCAGTACGCCGGCAGCGTAGCCGTAGAATGCTTCGGTATTGTTGGTATGGCCGGTGTAAGTGTAAAGGACGGCTTAGTACGTTTGCTCAAAAAGGATAGTCTGACCAGAGGTATCAATGTGACTATCAATAATAATAAACTGACACTTGATTTTCATGTTATCGTTGCATATGGTGTAAGTATCATTGCCGTATCCGATAACCTGATAAGTAACGTAAAATACAAGGTAGAAGAGTTTACCGGTATTCAAATCGAAAAAATCAACATCTTTGTAGATGGTGTTAGAGTGATTGATTAAGGAGGAAGAAAGGTGGCTTCAAAAACAATCGATGCTAAGTTACTCTCAAAGATGTTCTTAGCCGGTGCAAAAAATCTTGAATCTAATAAAGAGTGGATCAACGAATTAAACGTGTTCCCGGTTCCTGACGGTGATACAGGTACCAATATGACAATGACGATCATGTCTGCAGCAAGAGAAGTTGCAGCACTTGGTGATGATATGGAAATGTCCGTTCTGTGTAAAGCAATTTCCAGCGGTTCCTTAAGAGGTGCCAGAGGAAATTCCGGTGTTATCCTTTCCCAGCTTTTAAGAGGATTTACCAAAGGAATCTCAGAGCATTCCCAGATTACCATTCCCGTACTTGCAGATGCTTTGGAAAAGGGCGTTGAAACTGCATACAAGGCAGTTATGAAACCCAAGGAGGGTACGATCCTGACAGTAGCAAAGGGCGGTGCTCAGAAGGCACGTGAGCTTTGTGAAGATGGTGCTTCCGATATGGAAGAATTTATCAAGGCTGTGATCGATCATTCCGAATATGTATTGGGACAGACTCCAGAAATGCTTCCTGTATTAAAACAGGCCGGTGTTGTTGACTCCGGCGGACAGGGTCTTATCCAGGTCTTAAAGGGTGCCTTTGATGCGTTCCAGGGAAAAGAAATCGATTATTCCATTCAGGGTGCTTCTGCAGTTAAGCCTGCAGCAACTGCAAACAGTGCAAGCTACAATGCACAGGCTGAAATGGATATTAAATTTGGATATTGTACAGAATTTATCATTTTGCTCAGCAGGACATTCAATATTAAACATGAGCTTGATTTTAAATCTTATCTGGAATCCATCGGTGATTCTATTGTTTGCGTTGCAGATGATGATGTAGTAAAGGTACATGTGCATACAAATGACCCGGGTCTTGCCATTCAGAAGGCTTTGAAATATGGTCAGCTGTCTAATTTAAAGATTGACAATATGCGTCTTGAACATCAGGAAAAGCTGTTTAAGATGTCCGAAAAGGAAAATGGTGAGGTTAATGTGATCGAACAGACGCCTGCACCTGTTGCTGAGCCGCCCAAGCCCGTTGGCTTCTTAGCTGTATCAGTAGGCGAAGGCATGAATGAAATCTTTAAGAGCCTTGGCGTAGATTATATCATTGAAGGCGGACAGACCATGAATCCCAGTACAGCAGATATTTTGGATGCTGTAGATAAGGTAAATGCAGAAACTATTTTTATCCTGCCGAATAATAAGAATATCATTCTGGCTGCAAACCAGGCTGCTGAGCTTATGACAGATAAGAATTTGCTTGTCATCCCGACCAAAACAGTACCGCAGGGTATTACTGCAGTGCTTAATTATGTTCCCGAAGCATCTGCGGAGGAGAATGAAGAGACTATGATGCGCGAGATCCGCAATGTTAAAACCGGTCAGGTGACTTATGCCGTTCGTGACACCATGATTGATGACAAGGAAATCCGACAGGGTGACTACATGGGTATCGGTGATGCAGGCATGCTGGCTGTAGGTCAGGACATGTTAGCTGTTACAGAGGAAATGGTTGCTGCCATGGTGGATGAAGATTCTGCCCTGATCAGCATCTATTACGGTTCAGATGTTGACGAAGCTGATGCAGATGCTTTGAGTGCTAAATTAGAAGAGGCTTATCCTGACTGTGATGTAGAATTGCAGGCAGGCGGACAGCCAATCTATTATTATGTAATTTCAGTTGAATAAGATTTGTGCAGGGAGGCAGCTTTGTCTCCCTGTTTTATAATAAGGAGACAAAACTGCGTCTCAATGAGGTGTATCATATGGCAGACAGAACAAATATCCGGGATTTAAAAGGTATAGGTGAAAAAACTGCAAAGTTATTTGCCAAATTGCATATTGAGACTGTGGAGGATTTACTGGAATATTATCCAAGAGATTATGAGACATTTCATGAGCCTGTTAAGGTCAGTGAAACCAGTGTAGGAAACACGGAGGCGGTTTATGCTACCATATGCGGCATCCCCAATATAAAAAAGGTTCGTAATCTGACCATTATGAATGTACTCATCAAGGACGCTTCAGGTGCTATGCAGCTGACATTCTTTAATATGCCTTATTTAAAGAATGTGCTGAAGAACAATGCAAGCTATATTTTCAGAGGCCTGGTGCAGACAAAGGGAGCTGCTAAAATCATGGAACAGCCAAAAATCTATAAGCCGGAGGAATATCACAGCCTTTTGGCCTTTATACAGCCAAGGTATTCCTTAACAAAGGGAATTTCTAACCAGACCATTCAAAAAGCCGTGAAGCAGGCTCTGTCCGTACATCCTAAGTTGCCGGAAAAATATCCGGATTTCTTTTTAAAGGAATGTCATTTACCGGAATATAATGATGCTCTGCACAATATTCATTTTCCGGAGAATATGGACAAGCTCATTGAAGCCAGAAGACGCTTCGTTTTTGATGAATTCTTTGACTTTCTGTATTATTTGCGTCAGAATAAGACACAGTCCGACCAGTTGTCCAATGAATATCAAATGATTGAGACTGCAGATACGGTCCGCTTTTTAGAGGTATTGCCTTATTCCCTGACCAGGGCACAGAAAAAGGTATGGGCCGAAATCCGCAGCGATCTGAACTCACCTTACTGTATGAATCGTCTGATTCAGGGTGATGTAGGCTCCGGTAAGACCATTATAGCGGTGCTTTCTTTGCTTATGTGTGTATCCAATGGCTATCAGGGCGCTATGATGGCACCTACGGAAGTCCTGGCTGCCCAACATTATGAAGATATATGTGAATTTATAGAGAAGTACCATATCCGATTAGCTCCGGTACTCCTGGTAGGAAGTATGACTGCCAGGGAAAAGCGTACTGCCTATGAAAAGATTGCTTCCGGCGAAGCGAATTTGGTCATTGGAACCCATGCGGTCATACAGGATAAAGTCGTATTTAAGAATCTGGCACTGGTTGTAACCGATGAGCAGCATAGATTTGGTGTGCGCCAACGCGAAACTCTTGCCAATAAAGGGTATCATCCCCATGTACTGGTCATGAGTGCCACACCCATTCCCAGAACACTTGCCATCATTTTGTACGGAGATCTGCAAATATCTGTGATCGATGAGCTTCCTGCAAACCGTCTTCCTATTAAGAATTGTGTAGTTAATACCTCTTACAGACCAAAGGCTTATGCATTTATTGAAAAGGAAGTACGTGCCGGCAGACAGGCTTATGTTATTTGTCCCATGGTAGAAGAGGGAGAGTCGGACGAGTTAGAAAATGTAGTGGATTATGCAGAAAAACTTCGTGCTGCACTTCCTTCTGATATTCAGGTTGCTTCCCTGCATGGGAAGATGCGTCCTACTGACAAAAACCGTATTATGGAAGAGTTTGCTGCCCATAATATAGATGTACTGGTATCTACAACCGTTATCGAAGTCGGTATCAATGTGCCCAATGCTACGGTTATGATGGTAGAAAACGCAGAACGTTTCGGTCTTGCACAGCTTCACCAGCTTCGCGGCCGTGTGGGACGCGGTGAGCACCAAAGCTATTGTATCTTTGTAAGCACCAAGGATAATAAAGAAACCATGGAACGTTTGGATATCCTGAACCGTTCCAATGACGGTTTTTATATCGCTTCTGAGGATATGAAAATGCGAGGACCCGGCGATTTGTTTGGCATCCGTCAAAGCGGTGATTTTTCTTTCCGTATGGGTGATATATATACGGACTCTGATATTCTGAAACTTGCTTGTGAAGCTGTTAATAAGCTGGAGGAGGGATATTTTACCGAATCCGAGAAGGAAAGATTACAAGCATTTATGAAGGAGAAGAGCGGCTCTAAGGTGGATTTCAGGACTATCTAGAGTTGACCGCCTGAGACTGTCTGACAGTGTATTACCGGCAGCACGGGTTGTCATAGCTTTGTCGATTTTTCTTCGACAAATTGTAGACTTTATTTGACGTATCCCCAAGATGTAGTGTATAATAATATTAATATTGGTTAATTCTGCCCAAAAAGAGATGAAGAGACATACAACTTATCTGAGGGCGATATAAGTGAGGTAAACATGGCAAAAAATACTTATGATGCAAGCAGCATTACCGTATTGGAAGGATTGGAAGCAGTTCGGAAACGTCCCGGTATGTATATAGGAAGTGTATCTACAAAAGGATTAAATCATTTGATCTATGAAATTGTAGACAATTCCGTAGATGAACATTTGGCAGGATATTGTACCACCATTACAGTGATCCTGGAAGCAGACGGTTCTGCTACCATTATTGATGATGGTCGTGGTATTCCTGTCGGTATGCATGAAAAGGGAATCAGTGCTGAGCGTCTGGTTTTTACCACATTACATGCAGGCGGTAAATTTGATAACAATGCTTATAAAACCAGCGGAGGTCTCCATGGTGTAGGTTCTTCTGTTGTAAATGCCTTATCCAACTGGCTGGTTGTCCGCGTAAAGGACGGCAAACAGATCTACGAAGACAGATATGAGCGCGGCATTCCTGCCATTGATCTGGTTGATGGACTGTTACCTGTAGTAGGTAAGACAAAAGAAACAGGTACGACCATTTCCTTTTTGCCGGATGATACAATCTTTGATAAAACCAGATTTAAAGAAGATGATATCAAGAGCAGATTGCATGAAACTGCTTATCTGAATCCTGAACTTACGATTATTTTTGAGGACAGGCGTAAGGAAGAAATCGAACATGTGGAATTTCATGAGCCGGACGGTATCATCGGATTTATTAGGGATATCAATAAGGGAAGCGAAGCGATCCATGACAGTATTTATATAAAAGGAGAATCAGAAGGCATACAGGTAGAGGTTGCCATCCAGTATGTAAATGAGTTTCATGAAAATGTACTGGGCTTCTGTAATAATATTTATAACTCTGAAGGCGGTACACATTTGACCGGCTTTAAAACTGTGTTCACAAATGTGATCAACACCTATGCAAGAGAATTAAATATCTTAAAGGAAAAGGATGCCAATTTTACAGGCGCCGATGTACGAAACGGCATGACTGCCGTGGTTTCCATCAAGCATCCAGATCCCCGTTTTGAAGGTCAGACCAAGACCAAATTAGACAATCAGGATGCCTCCAAGGCAGTAGCCAAGGTGGTAGGAGATGAAGTGGTACATTTCTTTGATCGTAATCTGGAAACTTTAAAAAGTATCATCGGCTGTGCGGAAAAAGCAGCAAAGATCCGCAAAACAGAAGAAAAAGCACGTACCAATATGCTGACCAAGCAGAAGTTTTCCTTTGATTCCAACGGAAAGCTTGCAAACTGCGAATCCAGAGATGCCAAAAAATGTGAGATTTTCATAGTAGAGGGTGATTCTGCAGGCGGCAGTGCTAAAAC
>CAYXQG010000123.1:0-5679 GCA_964467405.1 uncultured Acetatifactor sp.
CTGTATGGTATCCCTTTTTTCTGTCAAAAATCAAGACTTGTACTTATTTTAAAATGTCGTATAATAGTAGGATAAATAAAATAATGAAAGTTTTTAGGAGCAAAGAAAATGACAGAGATAAAGAAAAATAAATATGAAATAGATATGTGCAATGGCTCGATTCTCGGTAAATTATTGATTTTTTCCATTCCATTGATATTATCCGGAATTTTACAGCTTTTGTTCAATGCAGCAGATATTGTGGTTGTCGGTCAATTTGCCGGAAGCGAAGCCTTAGCAGCAGTGGGATCTACCGGTTCCCTGATCAATCTGCTGGTCAATGTTTTTATGGGACTGTCCATCGGTGCCAATGTAATGGTAGCCAGATATTATGGTGCTGATCAGAAAAAAGAACTGGATGAGATGATCCATACAGCTATTCTGACCGCACTGATCAGTGGTGTGATCCTGGTATTCTTAGGTCTCTTTTTTGCAAGACCTGCACTGACTCTTATGGGTACGCCTGAGGATGTTATCGAACATTCCGTATTATACATGCGAATTTATTTCTGCGGTATGCCGGTAATGATGCTTTATAATTTCGGTGCTGCCATTTTGAGAGCTACGGGAGATACCAAGCGTCCGCTGTATTATCTGCTTTTTGCAGGTGTTGTCAATGTTATCCTAAATCTCATATTTGTAATTGCTTTTCATATGGGCGTAGCAGGTGTTGCAATTGCAACCGTAATATCCCAGGTTATATCGGCATTTCTGGTGATCAGATGTCTTACTTTAAATGAAGGCAGCGTATCATTGGATTTAAAGAAGCTTCGGATTGTTCCCGATAAATTTTGGAAAATGATTCAGATTGGTATTCCTGCCGGTGTGCAGGGTGCATTGTTCTCCATTTCCAACGTACTGATACAATCCTCCATCAATTCCTTTGGATCCATTGCCATGGCCGGAAATACAGCCGCATCCAACCTGGAGGGCTTTGCTTATACAGCCATGAATTCCCTTCATCAAAGTGCTGTCAGTTTTTCGGGACAGAATTATGGTGCCAGAAAATATAAACGTATTTTGCGGATTGCTGTTATTTGCGAGATCAGCGTATTGCTTATCGGTGCATCCATCAGTATACTCATATTAGTTTGCAGTCCCGTGCTTTTACAATTATATTCTACAGATCCTGCCGTCATCGAATATGGTGTCGGACGATTGCAGATCATCTGCAGCACCTATTACCTTTGCGGCATGATGGATGTTATGGTAGGAATCCTGCGTGGTATGGGTTACTCTGTAGGACCTATGCTTGTATCCTTAACCGGTGTCTGTGTGTTCAGAATCCTTTGGATCAATACTGTTTTCGCGCAGCACAGGACCTTGACAACCTTATATCTTTCCTATCCCATATCCTGGTCTATAACCTTTTTGGTACAGACCATACAATTTATATATATTTATCGCAAAATGATGAAGGAGATTTCATAGAAAAGAACAAATGTTCTTGCTTTCGAAGAATATCTGTGCTATAGTTATATTGGTTAATATAATAAAGGACGGATTTCATTATGTATGCATATTTAAATGGAATTGTAGCAGATCTTGAAGCTGATAATTGTATTATTGATATAAACGGAGTGGGATATAATGTTCAGATATCCGGTCAGACTGCAGCACGACTGCCGGGGATCGGAGAACGGGTAAAGCTGTTTACTTATACCAATGTAAAGGAAGATGCATTACAATTATTCGGCTTTATGAGTAAAGCTGACCTGGATATTTTTAAGAAATGTATAACTGTAAGCGGAATCGGACCAAAAGGAGCATTATCCCTTTTATCAGTCATGAATGCAGATGAACTCCGCTTTGCAGTGATTTCCCAGGATGTTAAAGCTATTTCCAAGGCACCCGGTATCGGTAAACGTACTGCTGAAAGGCTTATCCTTGAATTAAAAGATAAGCTTGTGATAGATGATGCCATGATCAATAAAGAAATAGACAGTTATCAGGGAGGTATGCTTCTTACAGATGATTCCGTGATCAAGGAAGCAGTAGAAGCCCTGGTTGCTTTAGGTTACGGACAGGCAGAGAGCTTAAAGGCTGTTAAAGCAATTGAAGATGCTGAAAATATGGAGTCAGGCGCTCTATTGAAGGCAGCTTTGAAAAAATTATTTTAAGATGATTATCTACCAGAGGAGTGTTATATGGCTCGCAGAATGATAGAGACCAATCTGACGGAAGAGGATGTGAAGATAGAAGGAAGCTTACGTCCCCAAACCTTGGATGACTATATCGGTCAAAAAAAAGTAAAAGAAAATTTAAAAATATATATAGAGGCAGCTAAGCAGCGCGGCGATGCGCTGGATCATGTGCTTTTCTACGGTCCTCCGGGTCTTGGCAAGACCACATTGGCAGGTATCATTGCCAATGAGATGGGTGTTAATCTGAAGGTGACTTCCGGCCCCGCTATTGAAAAACCGGGAGAAATGGCAGCAATTTTGAATAATCTGGAAGAAGGTGACCTGCTTTTTGTAGATGAAATCCATCGCTTAAACAGGCAGGTTGAAGAAGTATTGTATCCTGCCATGGAGGATTACTGTATTGATATTATGATCGGAAAAGGAGCTTCCGCACGTTCTGTCAGACTGGATCTGCCGAAGTTTACCTTAGTAGGTGCTACTACCAGATTTGGTATGCTGACAGCCCCTCTCAGAGACCGTTTCGGACTTTTGCATCATTTGGAATTCTATGAAATTGATGAATTGAAGCAGATCATACAGCATTCTGCAAAGGTATTGAATGTTGAAATTGAACCAAACGGCGCGTTGGAGCTTGCCAAGCGAAGTCGAGGTACTCCGCGACTGGCAAATCGTATTCTGAAGAGAGTGCGTGATTTTGCACAGGTAAAATATGACGGAGTGATCACAGAAGAGGTTGCCAATATTGCACTGGATCTGTTAGATGTTGATAAAATGGGACTTGACCATATTGACAGGAATATGCTCCTTACCATGATTCATAAATTTAACGGCGGACCTGTCGGATTAGATACACTTGCAGCAGCTATCGGTGAAGATGCAGGCACGATTGAGGATGTTTATGAACCTTATCTGATCAAGAATGGCTTCATTAACAGAACACCCCGAGGCAGAGTTGTAACTGAATTTGCATATAGACATTTGGGCTTATCTGATATATAATACATATTGTAGTAGTACAATCAACAGATAGCATATATTGTGATTATATCCAAATGATAAAAGGGGTGTGTTTATATGTCTGCAAAAACAGATACTGAAGTGATCATTGCCGGAAAAGTTTTAACCCTGAGCGGATACGAAAGTGAAGAATATTTACAAAAGGTAGCTGCCTATATTAATAACAAATTCAATGAATATAATAAATTGGATGGATTTAAACGTCAGTCAGCAGATACTCAGAACATGCTTTTGCAATTGAATATTGCAGATGATTATTTCAAGGCCAAGAAACAGATTTCGCTTTTAGAAGAAGATCTTATGCGTAAGGAGAAGGAGCTGTACGACCTGAAGCATGAATTGGTTTCCACTCAGATGAAGCTGGAGAGTCTGGATAAAAATAATAAAGAGCTTCATAATGAAAATGCTGAACATACAAAGAAAATCATTCGATTAGAAACAGAATTGAAAAAATATAGCAATTAAAAAGCTGCCTCAATGGCAGCTTTTGCTGTAAACGGAGAAGAAAAATGAGTAAATATCATGTAGAATTATTGGCGCCCGCCGGAAATAAGGAAGCTTTCATAGGTGCAGTCAATGCCGGTGCGGATGCAATTTATTTAGGTGGCAGCAAATTCGGAGCCAGAGCATATGCAGATAATTTCAGTACGGAGGATCTGATCGCCTGTATTCGTTATGCACATCTTTTCGGACGCAAGGTATATTTGACAGTAAATACTTTGATGAAGGAAGAGGAAATGGCGGAGCTTTATGCCTATATTGCACCTTTCTACGAAGCAGGACTTGATGCATGTATTGTACAGGATTTTGGTGTATTCCAATATTTAAAAAGAAATTTTCCGCAAATGGAGCTTCACGCCAGCACACAAATGACCCTGACAGGGGCCTATGGGGCAGAGCTGCTTAAGGATATGGGTGCAACCCGAATTGTACCTGCAAGAGAACTCAGCCTGCAGGAGATCCGCCATATAAAGGAACAGACAGGCCTTGAGATTGAAGCCTTTATCCATGGTGCCATGTGCTATTGTTATTCAGGACAGTGTCTCTTCAGCAGTATATTAGGCGGAAGAAGCGGAAATCGCGGACGCTGTGCCCAGCCCTGCAGATTACCATATACAGTAAAGACTTCAGAAAAATCCACCTCAGAATGTTACCCCTTAAGTCTTAAGGATATGTGTACCATTGAACATATTGAGGATCTGATGGATGCAGGTATTGATTCCTTTAAAATAGAAGGTCGTATGAAAAAAGCGGAATATGCGGCAGGTGTTACCTCCATATACCGCAAATATATTGATAAAAAGCTGCAGAATCCGGACAGAAAGCTGCATTTTAAGAAAGAAGATCTTGAAGATTTATCCAAATTATATATTCGCAGTAAACGTCAGGACGGTTATTATTATAAACAGAACGGGGCAGATATGGTCACTCTGGACAGTCCTGCCTACAGCGGCAGCGATGATGCATTGCTTGCTGACATTCGGAGAAAATATATAGATACTCCGAAGAAGCTACCGATCTCTATATATGCAACACTTATACAGGGGGAATCTGTAACAGTCACCTTTGTATATAACGATTTGTCCGTTACAGTCAACGGAAGCATGGCAGAGCAGGCGCAAAACAGACCCTTAACAGCAGAAAGCATTGAAAAACAATTAAGCAAGCTCGGTGATACACAATTTGAAATTGAAAATATACAGGCTTATACAGATAATACATGCTTTTATTCCTTAAAGGCCTTAAATGAACTTCGAAGAGAAGCAACCTGTCAGCTTGAGGATCTGATCATAGAAGAGAAGGGGCTTTCCGCACATCGTAAGCTTCCGCGCCAAGAAATGACTTCATTGCTTTGTGATACCCCCAATACAAATAAAACACCGGGCTGGACCATAGTAATATCCACAGAAGAACAATTACGGGCAGTATGTGCATATATGTCTGAGCATACTTCTACCTTTGAACGCATCTATATAGAGAGTGAATTATTATTAAATGGTGCCGATGTAACAAAGCTTAGCAGTAAGCAGGACTGTTACATTGCACTTCCTTACTGTATGCGAAAAAAAGATGAATCCAAAATAAAATGGTTGTTAGATCATGCATCAAAGTTTCAGATAAAGGGCTTTTTGGTCCGTACACTGGAGGAATATTCTTTTCTTAAAAAGCAAGACTGTTCATACGAGATCTATACAGACAGCAGTATTTATATCTGGAATAAAGAGGCTTTGGCTTTCTGGAAGGATCGTGTCAATGGTATAACCTGCCCGATTGAGCTTAATAAAAAGGAATATCGTTCTGTATTTGGTCGGAATATGTTTGAGAAGCTGGTTTACGGCCGTATTCCTATGATGATAACAGCAAACTGCCTTTCAAAAACATGCGGAAAATGTTTGCATGGATCAGAAAAATCCCTCTGTGAACTAACTGACCGGTATAAGAAAACCTTTCCTGTAGTAATTCTTTGTCAGTACTGTAT
>CAYXQG010000124.1:0-2158 GCA_964467405.1 uncultured Acetatifactor sp.
CTTTATCTCGAGAATTTTCGAAGTTGCATTGTTGTTTATTTGTCAAGGTTCTTTGTTGTCGTTGTTCGCGACAGCTATATTAGAATAGCACATCCGAATCATCTTGTCAACAACTTTTTTAAATTATTTTTCACCGGTTTTTGAAGCATTTGCTTCTTCCGCACGGTGGAATTTTATACTATCACATCGTTCCTTTCTTGTCAATGACATTTTTACATTAATTTACAAAGTTCCGACACATTTGCATTTTCGCATCTAGTGAGCCCGGCCCTGCGAGTCACAATACTCTTTTCCTGTCGCTATAGCAATGAAAAGACCCGCCTGTCTTTGTCTGACAGGCAGGTCCTTCTTTTTTATTATTACATTCGCAGATTTGCCAACACGCTTTCCGCAATGGGTGCCAGCAGATTGTATTGATATACCCATGTCAGGAATCTGCTCTGGGAGGTATATTCGATAATCATATTTCCGATCATACCCATTCCAAAATGCATGATGAACGCATATATGGTCCACAGGATCAGTATTACCTCCAACGCACCTATTATGATACCGAGCACTTTATCTGCCCAACTGATGATCGGAAGCTTGGAAATTACTTTTGCTGAAAAGAATACGATTCCAAGCAAATGATGCACGATACCCACAACTGCCAGCAAAAGCACTGCAATGATCACTCCGATCACTTTTTTCTCCATGTAACTGTGCAGACCGGAACCGATCAGGACTGCTACTATGCATACTACTATCAGTGATACAAATGAGATAATCTCCCTAACCATCCCCTTCTTGTAGCCGTCTGCAGCCTTAAATACCAGGCAAAGCAGTACAATTAAAAGCATTATATTCATATGTATGTTCTCCCTTTCTTCTTATCTTAATTGTATTGTATTGATTGCATTTTTATCAACTAATATATATTTATAGCTCTGTCCTTTTCCCACCGGATACATGAGCTCTACAGAACTGAAAAAATTTCCTTCAAACTTATTGACTCCATTATAGTTCTGCACCATGCATTCTTTACTGTTATATACAGTAAAATAATCTTTGGTAAAGAAAATATAATCATAATCCATATTAAAATAATAGGTGCCTATTTCCTGTGCATCCGCACTGTAGACCTTCATTTTGTTCTGCATATCCAACCTATCCGACCGAAACAGCAATCCAACATGTTCCTCTCCCTGATAAACAGACTGGATTTCGTCATCCAACAGATATTGAGCCTTCAGTATCGGCTTTTGTGCCCCTTCATAAAACATCAGCTTATTATCTCCGACTGCCACTGCCGTGTTCTCATCTATAAAGCTGATATACGGCACTATCGTATCTGCATAATTATCGGCTGTCACTAAGAAGTCGCTGATATTGGCACCCACAGCGCCCAGATTATAGAAAGCGATTCTTGTCGTCACTGTCCCGGAATCCACGTATGTACAGGACAAGCCTAACAGCTCTCCATTTGGCGACAATGCAAATGCAGTCGGATAACCGCTTTGTCCCATGGTGGTCTGACCTTCGTATTCTAATTTCCCGTCCGGCGCATATACATAGAGCCAGGTAATCTTTGTATCTGCAGCCGTAACTGCTACTCTTCCGTTTTGTGAAACTGCAATATTGCGGATCGGCATTGTCACACTGATCTCGCAGATTTTACCGGCAGAATTCATGACATATATGCTTTTTCCGTTATAATCTCCTATGGCAACTGCATCTCCGTTGATTGCCACAAGCATATGCTGCATTTCAAAGGTCTGGTTCCACAATGCTTTTCCCTTTGCGTCAGTACAATGTGCACCATCCCGGCTGTATGTCAGGATATTCTCCCCCAGCCGGACGATCTTAGCACTGTTTACGGTATTCATGTCAATTGTGGACACAATATCATAGGATGTGTAAATATGATTTCTGTACTGCGCATAAACAATTGCCATCAAAATGCCTACGGTTGCAAGTACCAATAGGATCCGGTATAGGGCTGACCTTCTGTGTCTTCTTATTTTATTTCTGTAATCTATCCGATTTTGTTCATCATTACTGTTCTTTACTAAATGTAACTTTCCTGCCATCTTTTCACCATATCATACATTTCAAAAAATTAAATGCCGCCTTCGGCGTCGCTTGTTGCCTTTCTGGGTACGCTCGCAAGCCCGCG
>CAYXQG010000124.1:2258-5670 GCA_964467405.1 uncultured Acetatifactor sp.
TACGCTTGCTCGCTATCGCGAGGAAAAACAAATGCCGCCTTCGGCGTCGCTTGTTGCCTTTCTGGGTACGCTCGCAAGCCCGCGCTATCGCGCTTTCCTTACTGCTTCGCAGTACGCTTGCTCGCTATCGCGAGGAAAAACAAATGCCGCCTTCGGCGTCGCTTGTTTTTCCTTTCGCGTACATTATAGCATAAATGGTGCTAGGGGAGTAGGATTTTTTGACCCTTTTGGATATTATCGGGATTTGTGATATTGTTGAGGCGGCAGATTTCGTTTACGTAGTTCTCCGTCCCATACATATTTTTGCTGATTCCGATCAGTGTATCGCCTGCCTGAATGGTGTAGTAATTCTGCACAGTCTGTGATTGAACAGGCTCTATTGCGGGCTCGGGTGTAGGGGCAGAGGTGGGTTCCGGCGTTGGCGGCGTTGTAATTTCAGGCTGTGGAGCAGGTATTGGCGGTGCATCTGTTGCGTTTTCCTGCAGATTCTGTTCCTCTTGCGGCTCCGGCGTAGTAACTAAAGCAATTGTCTGCTGCAGCTCGTTTTCTTTTCTGATTGCTGCTGCCAGCTGTTCCTCTGCCACCAGTGTATTGATCCTGTCACCGTTCATGGTCTCTATAGTATCCTCTTTCGGATCATTTTCCCCAAGCAGGTTGCTTACCAGACTCTTAATCTTCTGTCCCGCTTCCTGTCCCACATTTTCTGTCTGTAATGTGACAATACTAACCATGCACAACAATACAAACATGCTTGCCGCAGCAAAACGCATTCCTTTCATACGCTTTTCTATGTCACTGCAGCTGCGCTCTCTTCGTGTTCCGCGGGCTGTATTTCCTTCCTGTTCAAAAAACTGCTGTTTGCGTTCTTCCTGACGTTGTCTGATCTCGTCATACTTGCTCTGCTCATATTCCTCCGGCTTTGCTTCTTCGTTCCGGTTATCCAGCATATATGCCAGCATGCAGTCATTTTTTTCATAAAAGCAGGCATAGCCCTTCACAAAATGACAGCCTGTCTTCTCCCACAGCTGTATACCCTCGATCATTTCTCCGTTTAAAACAAGGTAACCGATGAATGCAAAGCCGTCAAAATATTTTTTATGTAATCTCTCTATCTCCTGCTCCTGTGCCTGGGACAGATGTTTTACTGCTTTTTGCATAAAATTCAATTTTGCAGCCCCATAGATAAAGCAATAGGTAAGGCTTTGCTCCTCCGAGCGCCTTCCGTACAAGGCAACCGCAATCTCCTTATCCTCTGCATAACGATTCATCTGTTTCATATAGGATACAACATAATCTTCAATATAAATTTTGTAAGACTTATCCGGCTCACCTATTTGTGTAACATTTTTCGGCAATTCCATAAAAATACCTCCCACACTAATGCTATACAGCTTTTCTTTTCAGCCCTTAATATAGCACTAGTACGGGAGGTAATTTATCATTCTTTGTCGGGAAATCCGAAGAATCCTTCGACAGGATATTTCCTTATTTCTGCATGCGCAAGTCATACTTACTCAAAGCGGTATACCGTAACGGAATCGTACTCCTTATCACCACCGAATACGCAGGAGGGGAATCCCGGCGTATTGACGCTGTTAGGATAATACTGTGTTTCCAGGCAAAGCCCGCATCTCTTACCATATCTTGCTCCATCCTTACCCTCCTGGACATCGATGAAATTGCCAGCATAAAACTGTACGCCGGGCAAGGTGGTATAAGTGTACATTCTGCGTCCGCTTTTGGGACCTGTGGTCGTTGCAATATGTCTTAAGGTGCCATCCCAGTCATCCACTGCCCAGTTATGGTCATAGCCGCCGGTCAACAGAAGCTGTTCCATATCTGCTTCAATATCCCTTCCCACTGTCTTTTCCTGCGTAAAGTCCATAGGGGTACCGGATACTGCAGCAATTTCACCTGTAGGAATTGCGCCCTGTACCACCGGTGTATAATGAGATGCCTTTAATAACATCTTATGCTCCTCTATCCTGCCGGCTTTATGTCCGTCCAGGTTAAAGTACGTATGATTAGTTGGATTCATAACCGTTTTCTTATCACTAATTCCGTGATAATGAATGGTCAGCCCATTGTCCTCGTCCAGACTATAGGTCACGGACCATTTCTTATTGCCCGGAAAACCCATATTGCCGTCTGTATCCTCCAATGTAAAGGTTACACTGTTTTCTCCCTCTTGTGCATTCCAGAACTGCTTATGATATCCGTTTACCTTATGACTGTGCAGATTATTCTTTCCGTCATTTGCATCCAGATGATATTCTGTGCCGTCTATGGTAAATTTTGCCCCCTCTATACGATTGGCGCTGGGACCAACAGTAACGCCAAAGAAACTGGGATTATTCCTGTAGCCTTCCAGGCTGTCAAAGCCCAGAACCACATCTTCTGCCACGCCGTGTGCATCCGGAACAAACAAATTTACCAAAATTGCACCATAATTTGTCACTTCAGCCTTCATACCCCTGCTGTTTTCCAAAGCATATAAAAAGGCTTCCTGTCCGTTATAACCAAAGCTTTTCTTTTTCAGTGCCATAATATTTCCTCTCCGCTTACAGCTCAATTCTTCCTTCCAAGGCACGAAGCAATGTCACCTCATCAATGTATTCCAGATCACCGCCAACCGGTACACCACTGGCAATACGGGTCACCTTCACGCCGGCCGGCTTGATCAGCTTGCTGATATACATAGCTGTGGTCTCACCCTCCAAACTGGAATTGGTGGCAATGATCACTTCCTCCACATCACCCTGCAGCCGGTTTACCAGCTCCTTTAACTTAATATCATTAGGACCGATGCCAAGCATGGGTGAAATCGCCCCATGCAATACATGATATACACCGTCATATTTGCCGGTCTTTTCATAGGCTGCCAAATCCCTGCTGTTTTCCACTACCATGATCAGCTTGTGATTCCGCTTTTCATTTGCACAAACAGGGCACACCTCTCTGTCCGTCAGCGTATAGCATTCACGGCAATAGCGGACGTTTTCTCTTGCTTCCACCATTACGCTTGCCAGACGGTTTACCTTTTCCTTGGGCATATGGATCAGATGAAATGCCAGTCTCTGTGCAGATTTGCTGCCAATACCGGGAAGTGCCGCCAATTCTTCTATTAATTTATTTATGTGCCCACTATACATTTCCATTAGAACGGAAAGCCTCCAAGTCCGCCTGTCATCTTGCCCATAAGCTGTGCGCTTGCTTCCTCAGCCTGCTTTAAGGCCTCATTTGTAGCTGCCACGATCAGATCCTGCAGCATCTCAATATCATCCGGATCTACCACTTCTTCGGACAATTTCACTCTGACGATTTCTTTTTTACCGGAAACTGCCACTTCTACGGCTCCGCCTCCTGCTGTTGCCGTGAATTCCTTGGTTTCCAATTCCTTCTGTCCTTCCTC
>CAYXQG010000125.1:0-5623 GCA_964467405.1 uncultured Acetatifactor sp.
ATCCAGCATATTCTGGAAGGTATACTCACCCTTCTGCATATCATGCTTTCTTAAACGCACCGGCCTGCCGATATTCTTCATTTCAATATAGTTTGTATGGGGCTTTTTATCCGGATAGATCAAGCCGTCCATGCAGAAATTATTGTTATGAGGGAACTCTCCGAAATCCCCTCCGTATAAAAACATATCCTTGCCGCCCGTGCTCTTTCCTGCATAAATACCATGATCGGACCATTCCCAGATGAAATTGCCTGCATAGTTATCATACTTATACATAAGTTCATAATAACCGTCCAGATCTCCGCAGCTGTTGCCCATAGCGTGGCACATTTCACTTTCTATCAGAGGAAGTCCCTGTACCTCATCCTGTGCCCTTTCATTTTTTCCTTTGCGCTCCATCCCATCATAATTGCCGGTCAGATAATTTTCGATCCATTCAAAGTCCGCATACATATTGGCGAAGAAATCCATTTTGCTACGGTCAAATTCTCCCTTTTTTCTCGGTGTCTGCTGAATATCCAATATTACATCCTTCGTGACCGCCTCCGGATCATATACTCTGCAGTACATAGCCTCTACATAATGGATCAGACGGGTATCGTCATATTCGCTGATCCATGCAGCAGCCTTCTCAAAGTTGCCGCCATAGCCGGCTTCATTTGCCAGGGACCAGACCAGTACACTGGCACTGTTTTTGTCACGGATCACGTTTTTGCGGATTCTTTCCCAGATAGCCTCCAAATAACGGGGATCATCTGCAAGATTGCTGTAGGTGCCGGATTCATGCAGTTCATTATACAGATCTGCACAGCCGTGGGTTTCAATATCAGATTCAGAGATCACATAGAAACCATATTTATCACACATCTCTACAAAAAGCGGAGAGTTGGGATAATGACTGGTACGAATGGCATTCACATTGCCCTCCTTCATCAGGCGCAGATCCGTAAGCATATCCTCTTCCGTTACGGCCGCACCGTGAAAGGGATCTGTATCGTGCCTGTTGACACCCTTAAACTTGATCTTTTTACCATTCAGATAAATTACATTTTTCCTACGGCAGATTTCCCTCATACCTACCTTGTGTGCGATCACTTCCTCTTCGGATGCCATGACCAGGGTATACAGATTTGGGGTTTCTGCATTCCAGAGCTGTACCTGCGTAATCTCTAACATTGCTGTATTGTCAGCTGTTGAGACTGCCCCCTCTGCCACCTTCCTGCCATGGGGATCCAATAAGGAAAGCTGAAGGGCTGCTTCTCCCGTAAAGTCAGCACTTACCTGCACCCTTGCATTCTGATAATCATTGCTTAAAAGTGTCTTTACCGTAAAATCACGCATATGATTCTTCGGTCTTGCCAGAATATAAACGCTTCTGAAAATACCGCTTAAGCGTTCCTTGTCCTGATCCTCAAAATAAGTACCTACACTATACTTTAATACCATAACAGTGATTCTGTTTCTTCCCTCATGTACATACTCACTGATATCAAATTCACTGGCTGCATGGCTGATCTGACTGTAGCCTGCATATTTACCATTGATCCACAGATAATAGAAGGAGTCCACCCCTTCCAGTACCAGATATTTGTTCATTTCGCCATGCTCTTTGCCCAACTCGAAATCACGCACATATACACCTGTCGGATTCTCATATGGTACATAGGGCGGATCGTAGGGAATGGGATAATTATGATTTACATATTGATGATGATCATATCCAAACATCTGCCAGTTAGATGGCACAGGCATGGAAACATAGCCTTCCTTGTCCGAATCAAAATCCTCACTGCTTACTTTCTCAGGCACAGCCTCCGGATTCGGATAATATCCAAAGCTCCACTGTCCGTCCAGATCGATAAAACGCTCGGAGTCCTTTCTGTGAAGTGTCAGTGCGCTTTTTTCACAGCCGTAAGGGATATAATATGCTCTGTCAGGCAGGATTCCCTCATGCAATTTATCATAATTTTCATATTCTTTTGCTAACCTCATTCTTTTCTGCCCGGAAACATTTCAGCTTATCGGGTTTCCTCCTCTCCCTCTTCCTTTCTTTGTACGGAAACAATTGCTTCTTCCACCAGATGATTCTGGATCTTTGTTACCTTGATCTGAAGTCCAAATACCTCAAATGCAATATCCGCACCGTCCTCAGGCACACTTTCCAGGGCATGGAATACCAGCCCGTTAAAGGTATCATAGTCCTCGCAGGGCAGGGACACACGAAGGATCTTTGACAAATCCTCCAGCAAGGCACTTCCGTGCACCTTCCATGTGTTTTCTCCAAGCTGCTCAATGAGTTTTTCTTCTTCCTCTTCTTTATCATAGCTTAAGCTGCCCACAAGCTGCTCCACCAGATCATTAAGGGTAATGATACCTGTCATGCCGCCGTACTCATCCAAAACAACCGCCAGGGCGCGTTTTTCCTCCTTCATATTGCGAAACAGGGTATCGGCCTTGACTCTGTCAGGTACAAAGTATGCCGGCGTAACTGCCTGTTCCATAACATTTTCCCTGTTCCTGTCCTCTAAGCGGAAATACTCCTTGGCATTTAAAATACCCACTATTCTGTCTGCACTGCCCTCACAGACCGGATATCTTGTATGTCTGGTGGAATAAATGATCTCCTTCCAATCCTCCATGGAATCCTCCAGATCCAGCATGATCACATCCTGTCTTCTGGTCATGATCTCCTCTGCAAACAGATCATCAAACTCAAATACATTCTGAATAAATTCCTTCTCTGATGAATCAATGGTACCCTTCTCACTTCCCACGTCTACCATCATGCGGATTTCCTCTTCCCCAACCTCTTCTTCTGGCGCATTGGGATCTATTCCCAATAAACGAAGCACTCCGTTTGTAGATGCTGTCAAAAAGCTTACTAACGGGGAGCAGATTGTAGCGATATTGCACAACAGCCCTGACAGGCCCAGCGCAAGCTTCTCTCCGTTTCTCATGGCTACCTGCTTAGGTACCAGCTCACCGAATACCAGTGTAAAATATGACAAGATAATCGTGATCAGGATAACTGCTATGGAATCCAGCACGTCCGCCGCAACTGGGACTCCCAATCCTACCAGCCAGTCAACCAATACGCCTGAAAAATTTTCTGCCGCAAAAGCACTTCCCAAAAATCCGGACAGAGTGATCGCCACCTGAATCGTAGACAAAAATCTCGCCGGCTGAGCTGTCAGCTTTGCCAGACGGATTGCCCTTTTATCCCCCTCCTCGGCCATTTTTGCCAGCTTATTGTCATTCATGGAAATGACTGCAATCTCCGCACATGCAAATATAGCATTCAATCCTATCAAAACTACCTGTAACAAAATCATCAAAATTATTGAACCTTCCACAATAAAACCTCCAAAGCTTATGAAATATATTTTCCTTAGTACTAAAAAAGTGCAAAAAAACAAAGCCTATTCTCACTCCCGTAAACATAGACTATGTCCAATCAATTCCAATATATAACATAACGGTGGTTCGTTTCCGGTTGTACTGTCGCCGTCGTCCATTTGTATACTCTGAAACTCCTTTCTCCAATAATTAATCCCATTCTATCAGATATCTATATAATAATCCATAACAAAATAATAAATTCTGTGTTTTTTGCCATTTCTTAGTCTTCCTGCAAAAGGAAGTGTCCGAAATCAGACCGGACACTTCCTTTTTTTACTTCTTTATTCCTGCCTTAGCTGACCGGAGGTACCCTCTATTCTATCGATTCCGTATCCTCTTCGGCCATAATACCGCCCGTAGCCTCCATACCTGCCTAAGGAACCATATCCTCTGTATGCATAGCCTCCGTTATTTTTCGCAGTATCCGCATTAAATACATAACCCAGAATCCGTATGCCGCTTTCACTTAAGCACTCTACACCCCTTCGGATGCGGTTTTTCCCGGCATGATCACACCGTACCACATAAAGCGCTGCATCCACAAATCCGGACATCCGCACAGCATCCGCTGTCAGATCCGCCGGTGCTGTATCCAGTATCACCATATCTGCATATTCCTCCAGCTTCCGGAGCAGGCTGTTCATTTCCTCTGTTCCAAGAAGTCTGACAGCCTCTCTGTCCTGCCCGGTCTCATACATGACCTGAAGCCTTCCCCGTTCTGTAGGTACGTCAGCAAGAGCCTTTTCTATGATTGTTTCTTTTCGCAAAACAGCTCCCAGACCGGGCTTAGGCTTTTCCTCCTTCATTGCTTTTGCCACTGACGGATTTCTTAGGTCACAATCCACCAGGATCACATGCTTTCCCAGGCGCGCAAAGGCCAGGGCCAGATTCATAGCCAGGGTAGTCTTTCCCTCTCCCGCCACTGAGCTGGTAATCATAAGGGAACGATACCCTTCTGTCTCCATTTTTCCGGCAGTCTTCATACACAGCCTGCGTATTGCCTCCAGATATCCCGGAGAGACGTAGGGATCCCTCAGGTCCACATGATTCTTTTTCTTACTTTTCCTGCGTCTTTTCGCCGATACATAAGGAATGCTGCCCAAATCCTCCAGATTGACGATTTTCCTTAAATCCCTTCTTTTTTTCACGGTATGGATGGACAAGGCATAGACGGAGATTACGAGCAGACCAAAGCATGCACCCTTTGCAGCCCCCTGTGTTACCGAATCCCGATAAAAATAAGCCAGTCCCGTATCCTCAGGAATACCTGTTTCATCCAGAATCTCCAACCCGATCCGACCCACCACGAATTTGACCACCTCAGGATACTGCCTGAGTGCGGCCTGCAGCAGCTCGTAGGAAATATCCGCAGTATCTGCCTCCGCGGATAAAGTCAGAAAATTCGTTCCTTCCTCTACCGCCATGGTAAGGGTACCGGGCAAAGCATCCAGACCCATATCCTTCTGTATAGCGGTTTTTAAAACTCCGTTACGCATCAGATAAGGAAATACCTCCGCCATCTTTTCTGCCGTTTCCCTGTTTACATAGCTGCCTGCACCATCCAGGCTTTGGACTGCCAGAGTTACAGAGGCTGTATATTCCGGTACATAACCGCTTTCTACCGTAAAATAAGCCCTTACGGCAAAGACAAGCGCCAGACCTGCTGCCAGCCACCAAAGCCTCTTCACTGCCCTGCCCACATTCTGCCAAAGCTCTGTCAAATCTATCTTTTCCATTGTATTTTCCTCCGGCTCATTCCTCCTGCTCCTTCCTGTCCCTGTCGTTCCTTGCATATCTGCCATAATAACCATATCTGCCGTAAGTGCCTGCAGCAATGCTGTCCGGAAATGCTCTGGCACCGTTTAATACCACTCCTAAAACAGCAGCTCCCTGTGCACGCAGGGCATCCAGCGTATCATTGATTTCCTCTGCCGTCCTGAAATTCTGCCTGACAACCAATATCACTGCCCCTGCACTTTTTGCAAGTGCTTCCGCATCCCCCACCGGTCCTGCCGGCGGAGAATCTATGATCACATAATCTGCTTCCTTCTCACATTCCCCAATGAGCTCCTTCATTTTCTTCGACTGTACGATTTCTGCTGAAGAATCATGGCAATTATGTTCCGGAAGCAGATACAGATTCTCTGTATGACTTTTTTGCAAAAGCTCCTTCCATTCCCTGCTGCCCTTGAAATATTCCCCAAGCTCTTCTCCCTCCCTGCAC
>CAYXQG010000126.1:0-5593 GCA_964467405.1 uncultured Acetatifactor sp.
ATATCAAACTGTACAGAAAGGAAGTTAAGATTCTCTAAGGATTTCTTTAAAACAACCTTTAATCTGTCAGCACTTTCCGTGCGGATTTTGGATAATTTACCGCATGCACTTAACAGCCTGTTTTCTTCCTCCTCCAACTGTTTCTCTAAATCACTGATATATGCATCATAATCTGCCAGCCGTTCCAGTCGCTCCACACGTTCTTCATAGGCTGCCAATATTTTTTCAACAGAATCGCCATGTTTTTCTTTCAGATGATTTATTTCATTCAATCGTTCTTCAATCCCAAAGAAATCCTCACCGTCAAATTCAATATCAGATAAATATGCTGATACATCTCTGTTATACTCAGACAAAAGATCCTCAATCTGCGTTAACTGCTCCACGAGTTGCTCTAATTGTTCATCATACTCACTAACAGCACTAAGAGCACGCAATGCTCTTCCAAGTCCGTTTCCTGCGCCATCTGTTTCATCATTGCCCGTATAACGATAGCTTTCCGAAAGAGCCTCTGTAATTTTCTTACTATTAACCAGCCTTCGGTACTTTGCTTCAAGTATTCCATCTTCTCCAACAGTAAGATGAGCATTCTCTATTTCATCACGTTCAAATTCCAAAAGTGCCTGTTCCCTTTTTTTAGAAGTATCATCCATGGACTCTTCCTCCAAAAGGACACGAAGCTCACAAGCCCTTTTATATAAAGCTGCAACTTCCTTTACAGCATTCTCTGCTGCTTCCCCGGCATACGCATCCAGTATTTCCAGATGCTTTTTTTTATGGAGCAGCGACTGATGTTCATGCTGTCCGTATATGTCGATCAGATATTCTGCAATTTCCTTTAATTGCTTTGTATTTACAGTTTCACCATTTACCTTATTTACAGTTCTTGAAGTCTGCAGCTTGCGGCTGATCGTGATCAGATCGTCCTCTACGGGAATATCCATTTCTTCCAGTTTTTGCACAAGCTCCGGAATCTCATCACAGGAAAATGTAAGCTCCACCAGTGCACTGTCTGCTCCTTTTCTGAGCATTTCTTTGTCAAATTTGCTTCCCAATGCCAAATTAACAGAACCGATCAAAACAGATTTTCCCGCGCCTGTTTCACCGGTAAGTATATTTAATCCTTTGCCAAATTCAACTTCTGTTTCTTCAATTAAAGCCAGATTTTTTACATGTAAGCTATGCAACATATTTCAATAACCACACCTTTCCACAGCTTTTCCTTAAAGCCGTATTGATCTGCCTTCTCCTTAAAACATCCTCAAATCCCGTTATTTTTCCGTCATTTTATGGAGCTTATCCATAAGCGCATAGGTTTCCTCAGTCGTACGCACTGCGATCATAATCGTATCATCACCGGCTATGCAGCCTACGATTTCCTTAAATTTCAAAGCATCTATGGCAGCTGCAACCGCCATTGCCATACCGGCAACCGTTTTAACGACCAAAATATTCTGTGCCATATCCATAGATACATATCCATCCTTCAACACCCGGATAAACTTGTCCTCCAAATGTCTGTCGTCCTGCATCAGAATCGCATATTTTTGCTTGCCTTTCCCTGCAGAAACCTTGGACAGCTTCAGTTCCCTTATATCTCTTGATACAGTTGCCTGCGTCACCTCAAATCCGGCTTTCCTCAAATAACCTGCCAACTCTTCCTGTGTTTCAATATCATGCTGATTTATGATATCAACGATTTGACGATGCCTGTTTTTCTTCATCCTTCTCTCTCCTTTTTGCAATGGATCCCCATGTTGCACAACCCCATTAATCGCTTAACTTTTTATGTAATACTTCCAGAAAACTGACCCTGTTTATCTGAATGATCTCCGTGGTTCTTTCTGATTTTAGAATTTTAATATGTTCACCGGTACACATAGTGATCGCATTTGCCCCATCAAAATTAGCTTCTACCTCCTGTACCTGTCCCTCACGTCCCTGGGGAATTTCTATCTCAACTTCATCCTCAGCCGAAAGAATGATACTTCTGGCATTTAATGTATGAGGACATATGGGTGTCAGCATCAACAGCTGTGCTTTCGGTTCCACAATAGGACCTCCTGCAGACAGATTGTATCCTGTAGAGCCGGTGGGCGTTGTAATGATCACACCATCTGCATTATATTCGGTCAGAAACTGTCCATTGACATAGACCTTCAGCTTTATGATCTGCAGGGATCCGCTTCTGGATATTACAATATCATTTAATGCCAAATCCTCAATCCGTTCACCATTTTGATGATATACATAACCCTTTAACAGCATCCTGCTCTCTGTCTGGTACTCTCCCTTTATCAACTTATCCAGTGCATCCTCCAGAACCTCCGGTTCGATCTCCGTCATGTATCCCAAAGTCCCCAGATTCACACCGATCAAGGGAATATGCTTCCTCTTGGTCTCCCGCGCTGCCTGCAGCATAGTGCCGTCGCCTCCAAGCACAATCATGCAGCCTGCATCCTCCGGAAGGTTTTCCTGCCGATGCAGCTCCTCTCCTCCGGTTATTACTGTCGTTTTCTTTCCCCTGGTGTTCAAGTAATGAATGATACGGTTAGTGACCTCACCATCAGGATCCTTATGTTGATTGACATAAATCAGAAAATGCTCCATAGCCTCTCCTACTCCGGTTTATCCAGATTCTCATGTGCCCGGTCTATGATCTCCTTTATCACCTCATTCCATTCCTTTGAATAGGTAATACCTGTTTTTTCCAGGCAGATCATATCCAGTGCACGCTCCGCATCCTTTTCCGTCAGTTCCTTCTTTTCTTCTGCACGCTCAGGATTCTTACGGATATGCATCAAATATTCAATATTTCCCTCCGGTCCCTTTATCGGAGAAAATTCCAAATGTAATATATCAAATCCGATACTGTCAGCATAATCCAGAATTTTCCGCACTACTTCTTCATGTACGCTGCGTTCCCGGACCACTCCTTTTTTTCCGACCTTATCCCTGCCTGCTTCAAACTGCGGTTTGATCAGACAGACCATCTGGCCGCCATCCTTTAACAGATTTCTTGCCGGGATCAATATCTTAGTCAGGGAAATAAAGGAAACATCCACGCTGGCAAAATCCAGTGAATCCTCAATATCCTCAGGTACCATATATCTGAAATTTGTCTTTTCCATACAGACTACACGTTCATCATTGCGAAGCTTCCATGCCAGCTGACCATGCCCTACATCTACCGAATACACCTTCACTGCTCCATTTTGCAGCATACAGTCCGTAAATCCTCCGGTGGATGCACCAATATCCATGCACACACTGCCCTCCAGGCTGATATTCCAGCTGTTCATTGCCTTTTCAAGCTTTAAGCCTCCACGGCTGACATATTTCAATTGGGATCCACGTACCTCCAGCTGTATCTTGCTTTCATCAAACTGGGCTCCTGCCTTATCTTCCTTCTGACCGTTTACATATACATTCCCTGACATAATGATTGCCTTGGCCTTCTCTCTGGAAGGGGCATGTCCTTTATTTACTAAAATAACATCCAAACGTTCTTTCATACTATCCTCTGTTTTATATTAAAGTCGTTCTAAAATACGCTTTGCAATACTCTCCGCATCTAAGCCGATTTCCTTCTTCAGCATTTCCACATTACCATGCTCCACATAAGCATCCGGTATGGCAATACTTAAAAAATCCGTATTCCTGCCATGTTCCTTTAAGCAGGTAAGAACCTTTTCTCCGTAACCTCCGCTTGCCACATTTTCTTCCATGGTAACGATCAGCTTATGATTTTTTGATGCCTCTAATACAGCTTCCTGATCAATAGGCTTCACAAATCTGGCATTAATAAGACTTACCTGATGTCCTGCATCCTTAAGCAGCCCATATACATCATTAGCAGTTTTTACCATACTGCCAAGTGCAAACAAAGCGATCTCCTGCTCCTTGTATATCCATTCTGCCTTGCCATATTCAATGGGCGCCCTGTATTCCTCCAGACCATCATAGGCTTCTCCCCTCGGATAACGCACTGCTATAGGAGCTTCAAGACTTAAGGCATATTTCATCATATCTGACAATTCCCACTTATTCTTAGGTGCACAGATATGCATGTTCGGAATACCGGATAAATAAGACAGATCAAAAATGCCCTGATGTGTTTCTCCGTCACTTCCTACCAGCCCTGCCCGGTCTATAGCGAAAACAACCGGTAAATTCTGTATACATACATCGTGTAAGATCTGGTCATAGGCTCTTTGCAGAAAGGAAGAATAAACTGCAACCACCGGCCTTAATCCTCCGGCAGCCAATCCTGCAGCAAAGGTAACTGCATGCTCCTCCGCAATACCTACATCAAAAAATCTGTCAGGATACATATTACGGAAACGCTTCAGGCCGGTTCCGTCCGGCATTGCCGCTGTGATGGCAACTACCTTTTCCTCCCGCTGGCCCATTTTGCACATTACGGTTGAGAAAATATCCGTATAACTGGGTTTCTCTTTCTGCTTCCTGGGAAGACCTGTTTTAATATCAAAAGGCTCCGCTCCATGAAATCTGGCCGGATGTCTCTCTGCAGGCGCATAGCCTTTTCCCTTTTGTGTATTGACATGTATCATAACTGCACCGTCAACACGCTTTGCTTCCTGGATTACACGTACCATAGCTGCAATATTATGTCCGTCTACCGGTCCCAGATACGTAAGTCCCATATCTTCAAACAGCATTCCGGGTATTACCAATTGCTTCAGACTGTTCTTTGCTTTTCTGATACCGGATACCACGTTGTCACCATGTCTGGTACCAAGCAGCGCATCCACCACGCCCTTTTTTAAGCCCAGATACCCGTTAGCTGTACGGATATTGTTCAGATACTTGGAGACACCGCCTACATTTTCAGAAATAGACATATTGTTATCATTTAAAATAATAATAAAATTCGTGTCCAATTTAGCCGCATTATTCAGCGCCTCATAAGCCATACCTCCGGTCAGGGAACCATCACCTATCACAGATACAACCGTATGATCTTCATGCTGGATATCTCTTGCCTTTACCAGCCCCATACCTGCTGATATAGAGGTTGAACTGTGTCCGGTATCAAATGCATCACAGTTACTTTCCTTTCTCTTGGGGAAACCGCTCATCCCCCGATATTGGCGCAAACTTTCAAACCCTTCCCTTCTGCCTGTCAATATCTTGTGGGTATAGGATTGATGCCCCACATCCCAGATAATCTTATCCTTAGGCAGCTCCAATGCCAAATGTAATGCCATAGTTAATTCTACCGTTCCAAGATTAGAACCGAGATGTCCTCCTGTAATACTTATTTTTTCTATTAAAAACTGACGTATTTCTTCTGCCAATGCATCATAGTCAGACGGATTTATCTTTTTTATATCATTCGCTTCCCGAATCTGTTCCAATAACATGTATACTACCTCACTGCGTACCTGTTTATAATCCAAAGTATATCCATACTGTTTTTATCTAAACTATTTGGTACGATGAATCAGGGATCTGATCAGCTCTCTTAAGAAAGAACTGTCCCCATCCACTGCTTCAATGATACGAATTGCCTCTTTAGACAGACTGTCTACATGTGCAGCTGAAGTTTCCATACCATTCAGTGTCACAT
>CAYXQG010000127.1:0-5582 GCA_964467405.1 uncultured Acetatifactor sp.
ACTGTATTCTTTGCATCCTCCGTAACACCCTGGAAGGTTTTAAACATCAGGTTAAATTGACGGATATCAGTAAAGTTGTGCTTTCCGCAGCTTGGGCAGGGAATATTATGCTCTTCCACAAAATTCTTCATCTGCTCATTGCTCCACGCATCAACGCTTCCTTCTAATTCAATACCGTTTTCTGCGCAATAATCCTCAATCAGTTTATCTGCGCGGAAACGTTCATGACATTCCTTACAATCCATCAAAGGATCAGAGAAGCCGCCCAAATGTCCGCTGGCAACCCAGGTCTGTGGATTCATTAAGATGGCACAGTCCACACCTACATTGTAAGGATTCTCCTGTACGAATTTCTGCCACCAGGCTCTCTTCACATTATTCTTCAATTCGACGCCCAGATTACCATAGTCCCAGGTATTTGCCAAACCGCCGTAGATTTCAGAACCGGGATATACAAATCCTCTGGCCTTCGCTAATGCTACAATCTTATCCATTGTCTTTTCCATGTCTATTGTCCTCCATTTAAGCTTGGGAATCTGCCGATCCCTGAAGCTATTTTATTTTATGATAATATATTTTGTTCCTTCGTCGGCTGTGGCATCCACATAGCCCTGCTCTGTCAATACTGCATTGCTGCTAAGAGATAATACCTTGCCTTCCGTCCGGATCATAACCTGCTCTCTGATGATCAAAACCATGCGATCAGCATTTTTTTCCAGTTTATCCTTCGCAAGCTCCGTTCCCTTCTTTACATCAAAGAGCCTGCCTTCCAGATCATATCCTGCCTGCATGGCCTGGGAAACTGTCCCATAAAACAACTCCGTTCCCATATAATCCCTGTAAACTGCAGCATCCCGAAAGCTTAATGCTACAACCGCCTTCGCACTGCCGTCCTCTGCCATCATTACCTTTTCTACCTGTACAGGGCTCTGCCCGGCCTCGGCAAAAGGGGAGGCGTTGTTCCTATTATATGCATCTGCTTCGGCTGCCACCATCTCGGCCAGCTCATTGATATCATAATAATCCTTATCAAAATCTTCTACTATATAGGCAATCAATCTTCCATCCTTTGCTGCTTCCACTGTGTTCGATGTAACAGGAACATAAACAGTCTCCTGCTCCTTGCAGCCCATCAGCATAAATGCACAAAGGAAAAGACAAAGTCCCATACGTAAAACCGTTTTTCCGTAATGTTTCATACCGCATCCTCTCGCCATCTGTTCATACAATCTGCCTATTATAACTTTAAACCATAAAAGACTATAATAAAACAAAATACATTATATCTGACTCTGCTCAGTTTTTCAACCTCAAAAATACAGAAAAGTGGACCTCTTTCAAAGTCCACTTACAACATTTTCAACACTTCCAGGCTTTTAAACTCCCTGTCAAATACTCTGCTTCTGTAAATTCCCGCCAATTCCGTTAATTCCTTTAATACATTGTCCGTTACCTTAAAGGTGTACAGCTTTTCTATGCTACTTTCCACAATATAATTGACCGCATATACCGTAGACGGATTTAACTCCTTATCCGCAGGAAGCCCCGGGAATTCGCCATTCACAACAATACTCTTGATTTCATAGATGCATTGTACCAGTCTGTTGGGGAGGGAGCCTGCACACAAAGCACGAAGGGATTGATAAAAAAGCTTCATCATCTCCCGTTCGTCATTATTCTCTCTGGTATAATAATCTGCTATTTCCGCGAAATACATGCCATAATAAGCACCTGCATAATCCGTTCGAAGTTCTTCAAAATAATTCTGAATATCTGCCTCTGCTACATTGTATGAATTCCTTCCCTCATACAATTTAAAGGTACCAAAGGAAAATAAATTTGCCGCTCCGCTCAGCCTGCTGCCCGGCTTACGACAGCCTCTGACAAAGGCAGAGATCTTTCCCCGTTCCTTTGTCAGCAGACAGATGCTTCTGTCATATTCACCCACAGGTACCTGCTTTAATACAATTCCTGTTACAATCACAAAATCCTGCATGGAATCCCTCTATCCTATATTTTCATTCTCTGCCATGCGCCGCGCTTCCATCTGATCAAGTAGATGACTGCCTTGAACAACTCACTGGAGGCAAATCCAATCCATACACCGGGCAGTCCAAGACCTAACTTCACGCCCAACAGATATCCCAAAAGCAAGCTGAAAATCCAACAGGAGATCACAGATACTACAAAGCATGTCTGGGTATCGCCGTTTGCACTGAGTGCCTGTTCCGCTACATGATTAATGGCTCTTCCCGCTTCTACCAGAATATCAATAGCCATAATGGTACCTGCCAAAGCGATTACGGAAGCATCCTGCGTAAACAGACCGATGAGCGGTCTGTAAAAGAGCAGTACAAGTACGGATAAGGTAACATTACAGATCACTGCCAGTATCAGATTCTGACGGAAAAGCACCTTGATCTCCCTGAATTTGCCTGCGCCCCTGTAACGTCCTACCAAAACAGCATCCCCCTGACCGATGACCTCACTGATCTTGGAAGTATATGCAATGATATTTTCCACATATACCTTGGCATTTACCACAGCCAGGCCAAAGCCTGCAATAAATCCGGTAGATATCATCTGTGAAATACAATAAGATACGCTTACCATACCGCTGGGAATGCCGATCCGTAATATTTTTCCCGCCTGCTTCGGCTGAAATTGTGCAAGGATCGGACAATTCTTTTTCCAAACAAAAACAATTGCAAATATAAGTGCGATTCCCTGGGACAGGATACTTGCATAAGCCACTCCGTCCGCCCCCTTTACAGGCAGGGGCATATTCGTATACAGCACCAGATAACCAAATACAGCATTCAATACATTGCATATCATGCCCGTCACCAGGGTATATCCCGCATATCCGTTACAGATCAACAAACTATTCAGACAACTGAGCAGCATGGTAATTATCAGAAAAGCTGCCTTAATATTTAAGAAGCTGACCGCTGTTTCCAGGGCACTGCCCTCCAAATTCATCATGCTTACAAGCTTTCCGGATGCTAATATCAGAAAAAGACCTGTTAAAACAGACGAAAGTATGACCATGATTGCTGCCGTTCCGCCTACGATACCGGCACTCCTCCTGTCCTTTTTCCCCAGCTCGATGCTCGTCAGTATGGTGGCACCTGTTACCACCATTCCCAGCAATGCAGTAGCAAAATTCAAAATCTGTCCGGCAATACTGGTAGCCGCAACTGCCTCCTGGGAATATCCTGAAAGCATCAGGGTATTTACAGTCCCCAAAATCTGCATGCATACATATTCAAAGAACTTAGGAACAGCAATGGAGCTTAAGCTGATCGTCCTGCCGTTTTCCTGTATTTTGGAAACATTAAAATCATAAAATTTACTTAGTACCATTTGTATCTATCTGCCGTCGGCAGATCCTCCTACCACTATTGAGACAGATCCTTCGGATTATATCCGAAATTCTTCATCAAAAAGTCACTGTCTCTCCAATCCTTCTTTACCTTTACCCAAAGCTGAAGGTTCACCTGCATTTCTAACAGATCCTCAATGTCAGGTCTGGCTGCAGAACCAATCTTCTTTAACATACTGCCACTCTTGCCGATAATGATTCCCTTATGGGATTCTCTCTCACATACAATGGTTGCTTCAATATCGCAGATATTTTTACGATACTTCATACTCTCTATGCTGACTGCCACACCATGTGGAATCTCCTCATCCAGACATCTGAGTGCTTTCTCCCTGATCAACTCTGCCACGATCTGACGCATTGGCTGATCCGTGATCGTATCCTCATCATAAAAAGCCGGTCCATAGGGCAGATACTTCATGATACACTCGATCAAGGTATCCGTATTGCTTCCCTTTAATGCAGAAACCGGTACGATCTCCGCGAAATCCAGCTGCTTGCGGTATGTATCTATATATTCTAAGATTTCTTCCTTCTTTACCTTATCTATCTTATTAATGACCAGAATAACAGGTGTTTTTACCTTTTTTAACTGCTCAATGATATGCTGTTCTCCTGCACCGATATAATTGGTTGGTTCTACCAGCCACAACACCACATCAACCTCTGACAGGGTACGCTCTGCAACTCCCACCATATAATTTCCCAGCTTATTCTTTGCTTTATGGATACCCGGCGTGTCCAGGAAAACAATCTGTCCTTCCTTCGAGGTATATACCGTCTGGATACGATTACGGGTAGTCTGGGGTTTATTGCTGGTGATCGCGATCTTCTGACCGATCAGTTTATTCATAAGTGTGGACTTTCCTACATTGGGACGTCCGATCAAAGTGGCAAAACCTGCCTTGTAAGATGGATTTTCGTTCATATTTTCCTCGCTTTTTTCATAATGCGGACTTCTTTAGCCGCTGTTTTCGGTTCACGGTCCGTTTCCGGACATACTTAATTACATATTATCACAAAGTAATACATTTGTCACCGAAAAAGATGGCAGTCCCCGTTTTCTGAAGGGGACTGCCATTTTGACATACTGCCATATAAATTTATTCTGCTGCAGCCATCTCATCCAATGCTTCTGCAACCCAACGGATATGCTGAGGATCGATATCTTCAGGAAGTGAGCAGTCTGCACCAATGATCAGACCATCCTTACCTGTTGTACGAACAATTTCTCTTGCATGCTCCTGAATATCTTCCTTAGAACCGGTATGAAGAAGTGTACCCTGACGGTTATCATATCCTCCCACAAGGATTCGATCCGGATAACGAAGTCTTGCTTCTGCAGGAGACATATTCTCTGCATATACTGCCCAGCTTAATAAATGAGAAGGATAATCCCACCAGTCTAAATTGTTAGAAAGTCCATCCCAGCCACACATATGCAACATATTGTGCTTAGAATACTTCTCTGCTGTTTCGATCACGCGGCGCTCGTAAGGTGCGATCAGTGTAGCATATTCTTCTGCAGTAAATCTGCCGTTTTCAGCGCCCTGTACAGGAAGCATCATACCTGTAGTACCGCTTTCCTTCAAAATGCCTTCTACCATAAGACAGGTATCTTCACAAATAACCTCCATAAAATGGCGGGCAACATCTTCATGATTACGGATCAGCCACATACTCTCAGCATCGCCGATGGTATGCTTCATCTTGGAATAAGGTGAAAATGCATTATAGAAAGTAACAACCTCTCCCTTTAATGCTTCATTGATCTGTGTTGCACGCTCAACCTGCTCACGAACCCAGAAGAAATCCTTTCCGCCCGGTCTGAGTGCCTTGATATCTTCTACACTGGTTCCGTTAACAGGATATGTAAAATGCTCATCACACATCATCTTCAAAATATCCATATCTGTTTCCTTCAGGAATTTCAAATGAGAATCAATGGTTTCCTGAGGGCTGATCTTACCATAATGACGCCAGAAACAAATAGGGGGTCTGTCCACCGTCTGTCCTGCTAAAACTCGTTCAACTCTTTCTTTTTTTGTCACAACAATCATCCTCCCAAAACATTTTTGTAACCTCATTATAGCATTTGTCCAAAAGAATGCAACAGGTTTTCCCTATTTTCAATAATATATTTATTATTGAAATCGTTTTCCTTTTACAACAGGATACAAAGCATGCCATATACGAT
>CAYXQG010000128.1:0-5535 GCA_964467405.1 uncultured Acetatifactor sp.
TAGAGCACTTCACTCGTAATGAAGGGGTCGTGGGTTCGAGTCCCATTTTCAGCTTCCTATTTGGAAAACCGGAGATACCGTATTGAAACGGCTCTCCGGTTTTTTCATATTTTTATCTTAATTTTCCGAATTGCATTTTTAATAGATTGTATATACAGAGGATGAATGTTAAAATAGCAAATAGAAACCGGAAAATATCAGGGGGAATATTTATGATTCGATTATTTGAACAGCACAGAATCCGTGAGGTAAAAGAACTGGAGGGTATGTGGCGCTTTGCAAAAGAAGACGGAATGGAATTTTCTTTACCCGTACCTGGATGTTGGGAGCAGCATCCTGAATTGTTAACCTATCGCGGAAAAGGTACCTATTATAAGACTGTATACGTAAAGGATGCATGCAATATACGGTTGATCTTTAAGGGAATCAGTCATACAGCAGATGTATACTGGGATGAGCAATTTTTGGTACATCATTATAATGCATATACACCCTTTGAAGCCGTGGTAACTGATGTAGCATGCGGCTATCATACGATTAAGGTGGAGGTGGACAATTCCTTCAGTGAAGCTTCTGCCTTACATATCCCAAATGATTATTATACCTACGGCGGTATTACCAGACCGGTTGTTATGGAAATTCTGGATAAAATGTATATTAAGAATATCCATTTTACACCTTTTATGCAGGAAGGTAAATGGTTTGGCAAAACAGAAGCATGGGTTGAGAATCTGGATACCTGCGAAAAGGAACTTACAGTAACAGCTGACCTTGCCGGACAATCTGTTAAGACCGTTATGCAGCTTAAAGCCGGTCAGTGTGAAAAGCTTACATGGGTGAAGGAATATGCGGATGTGAAGCCCTGGGATATGAAAAATCCCAATCTCTATTTTCTGACACTGTCTTTGTATGATGAGAAGGGAGATATTCTGGATGATTATATTGACAGAATTGGTTTCAGGGAAGTATCTGTTCAGAATGCAAAGCTTATATTAAACGGACAGGATGTCTTTTTAAAAGGCTTTAACCGTCATGAGGATTATGGCGTGATCGGAAGTGCCATTCCGCTGCAGCTTATGGTACAGGATATGGATCTGATGCAGGAGGTTGGGTCCAATGCTGTCAGAACCTGTCATTATCCCAATGATGAAAGATTCCTGGATCTGTGTGATGAGAGAGGTATGATGGTATGGGAGGAAGGCCATGCCAGAGGACTTCTGTTAGATAAGATGCAGAATCCTAATTTTGAAAAACAAAGCGAGGACTGCATTACAGAAATGATCGACAATCACTTCAATCATCCCTCTATAGTGATCTGGGGTATTTTGAATGAATGTGCCAGCGATACGACAGAGGGCAGAAGGATGTACCAAAAGCAATATGATCAGATCAAAAGCCTGGATCTGTCCAGACCGACTACCTCTGCAACCTGCAGACATTTAACAGATATTTGTCTGGATCTTCCGGATATTGTATCCTTTAACAAATATACCGGATGGTATTCCGGCGGCTCTATTTTGGAAGAGCATAATAAGGAAATGAACTGGATCAGGGAAAGCGGCGGAGATCATAAGCCTGTAATCGTCAGTGAATTCGGTGCTGCAGCAATCTACGGATATCGTGACAGAGGAAGATGTAAGTGGAGTGAAGAACGCCAGGCTGATATTATCAGAGATAATCTTAAGGTATATAAGGAAGATGAAAGACTCTCCGGTGTATTTATCTGGCAGTTTGCAGACTGTAAGGTAACTGAAGAAGGATTTTTCAGCAGCAGAGCAAGATGCCATAATAACAAAGGTGTTGTAGATGAATATCGAAGACCGAAGGAAGCCTTTGATGTGATCAAAGAATTATTTAAAGAAATGTAATCAATAAGCAAACCACTTAATGAGAAAGAGTTTTTGCCGATCCTGCAAAAATCCTGACCATTAAGTGGTTTGTTTTATAGGATCAAGCGACAGATAAGCTGCTTCAGCCCAGGATCCTTTTCTTAATATAATGCTCGATATATTGAATAACTTTGTAAAAAACCATGGCGATCAGACACAGTATAATGATGCTTGTAATAACCATATTTAACTGAAATACCTGGGAACCGTAAATGATCAGATAGCCAAGACCACATCTGGCAGCCAGAAATTCACCGATCACAACACCTACCAATGCCAGACCGATATTAACCTTGGCTGTACTGATCAGTATGGGGATGGAGCCGGGAAGGACAACCTTTGTAAAAGCATCTTTTTTGCCGCCGCCCAGGGTATAGATCAGAGTGATCTTTTCAGCACCTGTCTGTTGAAATCCGGTATAGAAGCTGATAACGGAGCCGAATACTGCTACGGAAATACCTGCTACGATGATCGTTGTCATACCTGTCCCGAGCCATACTATAAACAGGGGTGCCAGTGCTGATTTGGGAAGACTGTTTAAGATGACCAGATAGGGCTCCAGGATTTCCGAAAGCTTATCTGAGTACCACAAAATTGTTGCAGCGATCAGACTTATGATACATACCAGAAGAAAGCTGATCCATATTTCCAATAAAGTAATTCCGATATGCAGAAATAATTGTCTGTGAAATGTCATATCCAGAAAGCATGCCATGATTCCGGAGGGACTTGAAAAAAAGAAATCATCGATGAGACCTTGTCTGGCACTGAACTCCCAGACAAGCAAAAACAGGACAAAGATCAGAATTCTGTACAGCGTGATCTGTTTATGATGTCTGCGATGATTTTTTACATATATTTCCTGATTTGTCAGTTCTTTTTTCATCAGATCATTCATCATTTAACTCCTTCCATAACATATTAAAATAATCATTAAATTCCGGTGCATTCATGGCAGCAAGGGGCGAATGCTCCGAGATCGTAAGGCAGATGGGGATTTCTTTTTTGACAGTGGCAGGACGTCCGCTCAGTACGATGATCCTGTCTGCAAGCCGGACCGCTTCTGAAAGATCATGAGTGATCATGATCACGGTTTTACCGGTTCTGCGGATCAACTGACAGATATCCGCAGAGACCACCAGACGTGTCTGATAATCCAGTGCACTGAAGGGTTCATCCAGTAAAAGAAGCTCCGGCTTTAAAGCAAGTGTTCTGATCAGTGCAGCCCGCTGCTTCATGCCTCCTGACAATTCAGCAGGCCGCTTTTGCTTGAATTGCTTCAGACCATACTCGTCTAAAAGCTTATTGACATATGCTATATTATCCGGATTGAGTGCATGATTGATTTCTAATCCCAGCGTAACATTCTGAAAAACACTGCGCCAGTCCAGAAGATGATCATGCTGCAGCATATAGCCGATCCTTGGATAGTGGAGAGGACCGCCCGGATTGGATACTGCAATGGTGCCGGCTTCCGGCTGTATCAGCCTTGCAATAATGGAAAGAAGCGTGGATTTACCGCAGCCGCTTGGTCCTACAATGGTTAGAAATTCACCTTCCCTGACACCAAAGGAGATATTTTGCAGTGCTTTTGTTTCACCATGCAGGCTATGATAGGAATAATTGATATTTTTCAATTCTAACAAATAATCATCCATGAAGTTATATACCTTTCTTTACCGCCTATAAACAGGATATTTCCTATTTTTAGGGGAAGAGATGTTCAATTTATTATATTCACTCTATTGCAATAAAGTGTTATTTATGGTATCATCATCGGTAAGTTTAAAAAATGGCTTTGCTGCGATATATGACAGCAACATAGGAGAATATTATGGCAGATTTATGGGGCGGACGTTTTACAAAAGATACCGATCAAATGGTATATGATTTTAATGCGTCCATAAGTTTTGATAAGAAGTTATATAAGCAGGATATCCAGGGCAGCATGGCACATGTTACCATGCTTGAAAAGCAGGGAATCCTTACTACAGAGGATAAGGATGCGATCATGAATGGGCTTCAGAGTATTTTGGAGGATGTAGAGAGCGAAAAGCTTATTATTGATTCCAAATATGAAGATATTCACAGCTTTGTGGAGGCAAATCTGATCGACAGGATCGGCGATGCAGGTAAGCGTTTACATACCGGTCGCAGCCGTAATGACCAGGTAGCACTTGATATGCGTTTATATACCAGAGAGCAGGTGCTTGCAACCGATTCCCTGGTCAAGACCCTGATGGAAGTGATCCTTAAGACCATGGAGGAGAATCTGGATACCTACATGCCGGGCTTTACCCATTTACAGAAAGCGCAGCCGGTAACCTTGGCACATCATTACGGTGCATATTTTGAAATGTTTAAACGCGACAGACAGCGTCTGCATGATATCTATGAAAGAATGAATTACTGTCCTTTAGGAAGCGGTGCCCTGGCAGGAACCACCTATCCTTTGGACAGAGAGTATACGGCTGAGTTGCTTGGTTTCTACGGACCTACCTTAAACAGTATGGATTCTGTAGCTGACAGAGATTATCTGATCGAATTTTTGGCGGCATTATCGACTGTTATGATGCATTTAAGCAGATTTTCAGAAGAGATCATTATCTGGAACAGCAATGAATATCAATTTGTAGAGATTGATGATGCCTATTCCACAGGAAGCAGTATCATGCCACAAAAGAAGAACCCTGATATTGCAGAATTAGTCAGAGGAAAAACCGGCCGTGTATATGGAGCATTGATGTCCCTGTTAACTACCATGAAGGGAATTCCACTTGCTTATAATAAGGATATGCAGGAGGACAAGGAAATGGCTTTTGATGCCATGGAAACGGTTCAGAACTGCCTGCTTTTGTTTACAGGTATGCTCCGTACCATGAAATTCAGAAAGGACAGAATGGCCAAGAGCGCATTGGGAGGCTTTACCAATGCTACTGATGCAGCTGATTATCTGGTCAATAAGGGAGTCCCTTTCAGGGATGCACATGGTATTATCGGACGCCTGGTGCTTTATTGTATCGACAAAAATTGTGCCATTGATGATCTGAGTCTGGAAGAATTAAAGCAGTTAAGCGATGTATTTGAAGAAGATGTTTATGATGCAATATCCTTAGAAACCTGTGTAGAGAAGCGTCTGACCATTGGTGCACCAGGAAAGGATGCCATGGAAAAGGTACTTCAGATCAACAGAAAGTATCTGTCAGAGAACTAGTTTTACAAATGGTCAGCTTACATAATGGATATCTGACCGGTTTAATAATAACATATATGAGGAGAGAAAAGTTATGAGCGACAAATTGAAAGTTGGTATCCTTGGCGGTACAGGTATGGTAGGACAAAGATTTATTTCCTTATTGGAGAATCATCCATGGTTTGAAGTAACTACGATCGCAGCAAGTCCGCGTTCAGCAGGCAAAACCTATGAAGAGGCTGTAGGGGATCGCTGGAAAATGACAACTCCCATGCCGGAAGCAGTAAAAAATATCATTGTTATGAATGTAAATGAAGTAGAAGAAGTTGCTTCTAAGGTTGATTTTGTATTCAGCGCAGTGGATATGAGCAAGGAAGAGATCAAAAAGATCGAAGAGGATTATGCAAAAACAGAAACACCGGTTGTTTCCAATAACAGCGCTCATCGTTGGAC
>CAYXQG010000129.1:0-5398 GCA_964467405.1 uncultured Acetatifactor sp.
TTGCAAAAATTGCGTACATAAAAGGCACCTCCTATCAAGACGAATCCTATTCGTCTTACTCGCTAACTTTGGTGATGTCACAGGACATACTTATACCTAGTTATGCGGCATACTGGAATAGTATACATGAGGTGCCTTAAAATGTCAATATGTTTTTTAAAAATATTAAGAAATTATTCTTTGTTCAAATTATTCTTTGCTTCAAAATCTTCAATATACTGGATGATCAGCTTAACAGTACCATCTACTCCGAGTACGCTGCTGTTGATACACAGATCATAGCTGTCTGCACGTCCCCATTTCTTTGAAGAATAGTAATTATAATAGCTCTGTCTCTGTTTATCCTTCTTTATACACATATCCTTTGCTTTAGCTTCAGACAAGTTATACTTTTCCATGATACGTTTTGCCTTACAATCCTCTTCACCATAAATGAAAAGATGTATGCAATTCTCCTTTTCTGCAAGAGCATAATCTGCGCATCGTCCGACAATAATACAGGGACCTTCATCTGCAATCTTTTTGATCGTATCAAACTGTGCCAGGAATACCTTATGACTGATGGGCATATCAACAAAAGAAGATGCATTGTATCCAAAAGAATATGTGTCCATAACCAAATTATATAAAAATGAATTCGTAGGTCTTTCATCATGATTCTGAATCATTTCCTCACAAAAACCACTTTCTTTTGCTGCTCTGCTGAGCAATTCCTTATCGTAGCAATTAATTCCGAAATGTGCAGCAACCTTTTCCCCTATTTCACGTCCTGCAGAACCAAACTGACGTCCGATCGTAACTATTGTATTCATAAGCAACCTTCCCTTCTATCATTTAGTAAATATATTATACAATACTTTTAATATTCAGACAATATTTTTTTTGAAACTTCCAAACCTTTTGGTGTTTGTGCAAGACCTCCCCCGGCTGTTTCCCGCAAAGAAGAATCCATTTTATCACCAACTGCCTTCATAGCATCAAAGACCTGATCGGGAGGAATGCGGCTGACCACACCGGCCATAGCCATTTCAGCACAGGATAAAGCATTCATGGCTCCGATCACATTTCTCTTCACACAAGGTACCTCTACCAGACCTGCTACCGGATCGCAGACAAGACCCAACAAATTTTTCATGGCCATAGCTGCTGCATGAGAGATTTGAACGCAGTCTCCGCCTTGCAGATATACAAGAGCACCTGCCGCCATGGAGCTGGCCGTACCGATCTCAGCCTGGCAGCCGCCTGCAGCACCGCTGATATATGCCCTGGTTGCTATTACCTGCCCGATTCCCGCCGCAACATACATTGCTTTCATCATCTGCAAGGTATCCTTATGATTTTTTCTGTAATATGGTACCAATACAGCCGGAAGTACACCACAGGCTCCTGCTGTAGGTGCTGCTACGATTCGTTTCATACAGGCATTGGATTCTCCCATCTGCAATGCACCTGCAATGACTGCATCAATAAAAGGTCCGCACAAGGTACTCTCCTGTGTTTTATAATATGCTTCCATTTTATAGCCATCGCCACCGACTAAGCCGCTCTTTGAATACAGATCCTTTTCATAGCTGTCAGCTGCAAGCAACATGGCTTCAAAGGTATCCTGCATTTGTTTCATGCTGGCTTCCTTACTCACACTGCGTTCAAGCATATCATCCTCTAAAATGATCTCCCAAAATTCTTTCTTTTCCGTTGTACATATATTGATAATATCTTCAAATGACTGATACGACATATCTTTTACTCCGCTATATTTCTTCTTGTTCTATATAGGCCACCTTGATCAGGCCATCTAAGGTCTCCAGATATTTGACCGTTTTTTCCGGAACCGGCTGATCTGTTTCGATCACCATAACTCCATAGCCTGCACGTTTATCTCCCCGATACAAATGCATGGTCGCAATATTCACATTTTTCTCTGCCAACATATAGGTAACTCTGGCAACATGACCCGGTGTGTCCTGATTCTGTACGATCAGGGTAGGCTTCTCTGCCGAAAAATTCACCTCAATACCATCCAACTTACGGATCAGGATCCTGCCGCCTCCTATAGAAGCTGCTTCCACCTCAATTTCCGTGCCCGTTGCTCCCTTTACTCTGATCAATACAGAATTGGGATGTGCATCCTTTAGTGAAATCGTATGGAACTGAAAAACAAGTCCTTCCTTTGAAGCAATTTCAAAGCTGTCCGGTATACGCATATCATCAGGCTTCATCCCCAACAGACCGGCAATGATCGCACGATCCGTTCCGTGTCCTTTTCCCGTAGTTGCAAAGGATCCATGCAGATAAATCTCAGCATATACTGGCTGTTCCCGCAAAAGTTCCTTAACCATATATCCAATTCTGACAGCTCCTGCCGTATGCGAGCTGCTGGGTCCTACCATAACCGGCCCTAAAATATCAAACAGATTCATGATTTATTATGCCTTTCAAATATCATAAGATTATTCTAAGTTTCTAATATCAGTATATACAGAAATGCAGACTTTCGCAAGCAAAAAGGATGGATTGGTGCATAATAAAAAGGTACCGGTATGAATACTCACACCGATACCTTGTTTACATAAAATTCAGCTTATTTCTTTAACTGTTTCTTGAAAGTAGTAACACCTTCTACTACTAAGAAAAGTGCTAAAACAACCATTGCAGTAGCAAAGAGCATCTGGAACCAGTCACCCCATGCAGCAGTACCTGCAGCAACAGCCTTAACCTTGTTGATAACAGTCATAACAAGGCTACTGATAGTAGCAACAAGCATGAAGATCATAGGGATGAAGAACATCTTATTGTTCTTACCTACATTACCAAGCCATGCAGCAACAGCCATCAAAGCAATACCTGCAAGGAGCTGGTTAGCAGCACCAAAGAGACCCCAGATCTGGCTTAAGCTCAATCCGCCAAGTACACAACCAATGATAACCATGATCAAAGTAGATACTATAGGATTTGCGAATACTTTACGAAGACCGGTAGCATCCTTCCATGTAGCTTCATCATCCTTTAATAACAGCTCACCGAATAAATAACGGCTCAGACGAGTACCGGAATCCAGTGATGTTAATGCAAATACGGATACAGCTAATGTTAAAAGTGCATAAATTGTATTATAAACAACAGAGCCTTCTACATTGAACATAGTAGCGATACCTGAAGCAAATGCTGCTGCAGGAGAACCAAAACCGCCTGAGGTATACTTGCTGTAAACCATACCAACAGCGATCAGAGAAATAATACCAAGTGCTGATTCAATCAACATAGAACCATAACCGATAGGCTTAGCATCTTTTTCATTAGCGAGCTGCTTAGCTGAAGTACCGGTAGCGATCAAGCTGTGGAAACCTGAACAAGCACCACATGCTACGGTAATGAACAGACTTGGGAACAGATACTGTCCTGCTACAGGTGACCATCCTGTAAATGCAGGAATGTTGAAGGTAGCAGTACCAGCAAAAGCTGCAAATGCAATACCTACTACAGCAAGAATAATCATTGCATAAAGCAGGAAGCTTGATAAATAATCACGAGGCTGTAATAAAATCCATACAGGAACTAAGGAAGCGATTGTAATGTAAGCACCGATAAAGATGATCCATGCATTACGGCTCATAACAAAACCAAAATTCAGACCTAAAACAGTAATAGCAACAATACCAACAATGCCGCCGATAGTTGCAGGGATTGTCTTGACACCAAGACGTGTGGTAACAAAACCATAGATAACAGCCAAAACGATGAACAGTAAGGAAATCATTGCTGTTGTCTGGTTACCGGTAGGATTTGTAGAAATACCAAAACCGCCTTCAGCAGTTAAGAAAGTACCTGCTACTACGTTAACAAAGGATGCAATTACTAAAATAAGAACTAAGAGTGCAAAGATAATAAATAATCTCTGTGCTCTCTTACCCATAGATGTTTTAATGATTTCACCTACGGATTTACCACCATGGCGTACGGAAGCAAACAGGGAACCAAAGTCCTGAAGACCACCAAAGAAGATACCACCGATTACACACCAAAGGAATACTGGAACCCATCCGAAAATGGATGCCTGGATAGGTCCGTTAATCGGGCCTGCACCTGCGATAGATGAGAAGTGATGTCCTAATAATACTGCAGGCTTAGCTGCAACATAGTCTACACCATCTTCCATTTCAATTGCCGGGGTCTTTCTGTTAGGATCGATACCCCACTGTTTGCAAAGCCAGTTACCATAGAAAATATAGCCGATAACAAGCAGAGCGATTGCTACGAGAATAATGATTAATGCTGTCATTTTTCTACTCTCCTTTACATAATTAGTTACTTTTGTATATTGCGAATGAGCTTTTTCAGTTCAGAACCCAGGTGGTTGTAGGTCACTTTTCCTGTTGAAGTCTCAAGAGCAATCAATCTGTACCTGCTCCAACCTTTCAAGGTCAGGCAGTAGCTTTTGTAATGGCTAAGCTTCTTTATCAGCTTCTGTGCATCAGGGGTAATCGTCTCAGCCATAATAATGAGTGCCACATCCGTACTGTGATGAATGGGTGTGATCTCCACACGGGACATACCCGTGCTCCATGCCGCATCATCCAGACTTTTTAATGTATCGGCATCCAAATGTTCAATTGCTTTAAAAAACACGAATTCCTTTGATTCTGACTGTGAAAGCTTAGCAGATTTCATTAAAAAATATGCTTCATCATGGGTAAAAAATTCCGCTTCCGCAGTAAAAGGTTCCGTAATTTCTTCGGTTTTTACATTATAATATGTTTTAAAGGAAGGTAAAAGCCTTTCAAGTGCTTCCTGTGCTGTCATACATTTGTCTCCTTCCCCATATCTTCCTTATTCTGAGGGCAGGTAAATTCTGCTTCGGGTATCTTGCATTTGAGTTCATCCATTAACAGTCTGGCAGCCTTTGTTCCGGGCAGCTGAATCTGGGCTATCTCTGTTTCCCCCGTATAAAGAACAAGATGTTCAATGGCAAACTCGCCTTTTCCGCAACACAGCCTAGCCGGTACTGTCATAACTCTTCTGAAGCACCTTGTAATCTCGCTGTACGGAATATAATACTTCTTCAATTTCTTTTGAAAGAACAGGCTGGTCTCGCCCAGGCTGATGATGCCGACTTTTCTGGCATTCTTATATTCTGCTTCAAGAAGCTCCTTCTCTTGTGCTGTTACTGTAAGGGGATAAAACTTCAATTACAATTCCTCCGTCAATAAGCATAATAAAAGCCTATCTGTGTTGTTTTGTAACTTTGTCACATTAATGTAACAAACAACCAATTACAATTTATCACATTTTAACGATAAAAGCAACACAAATAGGCAAAGATGTTTATATTTTTTTAAGAATTTACATTATTTATTCATAATATCTCCAGAAGGTGAACAAAATACTCCGGCAAAGGGGC
>CAYXQG010000130.1:0-5391 GCA_964467405.1 uncultured Acetatifactor sp.
GGCTTATGCAACCACAAACAGCGTTGCTATTGTAACATGAAAACTTAGTGTTTGCAATAGTTTTTTCGGATTTTATCAGATTTTAGATAAATTTATTTTTTTTGACCATGGCTACGAATTCCTGATTATTCTTAGTCCGGGCAAACATATCCAATATTCTGTCCGTTGCTTCATCGGATTTCATACCGTTTAGCGCCTTTCTAACGATATTCATGGCCTCCATTTCATCTGCATTTAACAGCAGATCCTCTCGCCTGGTGCTGGATTTCTGTATATCAATTGCAGGGAAGATCCGTTTCTCGGAAAGCTTACGATCCAAAACCATTTCCATATTGCCGGTACCCTTAAATTCCTCATAGACCACATCATCCATCTTGCTTCCCGTCTCCACCAACGCTGTTGCCAGAATGGTCAGGCTTCCGCCCTCACGCATGTTACGGGCTGCTCCGAAAAATCTCTTCGGCATGTGAAGTGCTGCAGGATCCAAACCACCGGACAAGGTTCTTCCGCTCGGGGGAACTACCTGATTATATGCACGGGTAAGTCTGGTAATACTGTCTAACAGGATCACAACGTCCTGCTTATGCTCTACCAGACGTTTTGCCCTCTCGATAACCATTTCCGATACCCTTTTATGGTGCTCCGGAAGTTCATCAAAGGTAGAATAGATCACTTCTACATTTTCTCCTACAATGGCCTCCTTAATATCCGTCACTTCCTCAGGACGTTCATCTATCAGCAAAATCAGCATATGCATTTGCGGATTGGCACGCAAAACGGACTTTGCCACCTCCTTTAACAAGGTTGTCTTACCTGCCTTGGGAGGAGATACGATCATACCACGCTGTCCTCTGCCTACAGGACTGATCAGATCCATAACCCTCATGGCAACGCTGCAGCCCGGGGTCTCCATACGGATCCTCTTATCAGGAAAGATCGGTGTCATATCTTCAAATGCTTTTCTTTTGGCAGATTCCTCGGGAGTATAACCATTAATGGTCTTCACAAAGAGAAGCGCGCTGAATTTCTCCTGCTGGGTCTTGATTCTCTTATTGCCCCTTAAGATATCCCCTGTCTTCAGTCCGAAACGGCGGATCTGACTGGGTGCAACATAAACATCACTGTCACCGGGCATATAATTATCGCTTCGGATAAATCCGTAACCATCCGGCATAACCTCCAAAATACCATATGCTTCCATTCCGCTGTCAAGCTCCCGTGGATACATTGAGGAATCATATGCGCTGTCCGGTCTGTATGTTTTTTCACTGCGGCATGCAGTATCCTGTCTGTCCTCTTCCGTGTCCTTTGCTTGCTCCTTCACTTCCCCGGCAGTCTCCTTTATCCTGTCCTTCTCATCCTCTGCCAGCATTGCCTCCACCAATTCCGCTTTACGCATGGCGGCAACTCCTTTAATGCCTCGAACCTTTGCCAGTTCTTTTAACTGCTGCAAAGCAAGGGACTCATATTTTTCTCTCATTGCTCCTCCTTAAAACATTTTATAAATCTGATTTTATCAGGTATTGTTTGCAGATATGCTCTTGATAGGTATGGCTGAAACAGATCCTACTTTTCCATACTCCATACTGATTATATATCACATATTTTCAAATAGAAAGCAAAATTTTCGGAAAAAACAATATTTTCTTGAAAAACACGTTCATACCCATTAAAATAGTATGGTCTTAGGTGATTATAAACTAAACGATTGCAATGGAAAAGAGGCGCTATTATGACAACGAACGAAAAAGCATTATTATTACATGAGAAGTGGAACGGGAAACTGGAAACCGTTTCTAAGACACCTGTTAAATCCAGGGAAGACCTGTCCCTTGCATATACACCGGGTGTTGCTGAGCCCTGCAAGGTGATCGCACAGGATAAAGAGGCTGCCTACAAATACACCATGAAGGCCAATACCGTAGCCGTAGTATCTGACGGCAGTGCTGTTTTAGGGCTAGGTAATATCGGTCCTTATGCAGCCATGCCCGTTATGGAAGGAAAAGCAGTCTTATTCAAGGAATTTGGCGGTGTGAACGCAGTTCCCATCTGTTTGGATACACAGGATACGGAAGAGATCATTAAAGCAGTCACTTATCTGGCTCCCGGCTTCGGCGGCATCAACCTGGAGGATATCTCCGCTCCCCGCTGCTTTGAAATCGAAGAAAGACTGAAGGCTTCGCTTAACATCCCCGTATTCCATGATGATCAGCATGGAACAGCCATCGTCGTGCTTGCAGGCATCATTAATGCCTTAAAGGTTGTCGGTAAGAAAAAGGAAGCATGTAAGATTGTCGTAAACGGCGCAGGCAGTGCCGGCATCGCCATTACCAGACTTTTACTGACCTATGGTTTCCCCAATATCATTCTGTGTGATAAGGCAGGCATTCTCTCCAGATCAACTGAAAACTTAAACTGGATGCAGAAGAAAATGCTGGACGTAACCAATTTAAATAACGAAACAGGCACTTTGGCAGATGCCATGAAGGGTGCTGATATCTTCGTAGGTGTTTCAGCCCCCAATGTTGTCACGCCTCAAATGGTCGCTTCCATGAACAAGGACTCCATTCTCTTTGCTATGGCCAATCCGGTTCCGGAAATCATGCCGGACGCAGCTAAGGCAGCCGGCGCACGTATCATCGGCACCGGCCGCAGTGACTTCCCCAACCAGGTCAACAATGTGGTAGCTTTCCCCGGTATCTTTAAGGGTGCTTTGGAAGGCCGCGCCGTCCAGATCACGGAAGAAATGAAGCTGGCGGCTGCAAATGCAATTGCCGGACTGGTGCCTGAGGAAGAGCTGAGTGATGATAATATCATGCCCGAGGCCTTCGATCCTAAGGTTGCCGAGGTAGTTGCCGCTGCCGTAAAGGCAAATATCCGATAATGGCTGCGTATACAGCAAACTGGCACGGCAAGCCTTATTATTCCCTGGATGCCTATTGCAAAAATGAATTTCATCATAAATGCTATAAGATTGCCCTGAATGCCGGCATGACCTGCCCGAACAGGGACGGTACTTTGGGAAGCAGAGGCTGTATTTTCTGCAGTGCCGGAGGAAGCGGGGACTTTGCCGCATCAGGCACCTCTGTCAGGGAACAATTAGAATCCGGCAAACAGCTATTCGGTGATAAAAAGATCGGCCTGCATTATATTGCCTACTTTCAGGCCTATACCAATACCTATGCACCCATTTCTTATTTAAGAAATATTTATTCCCAGGCTCTTTCCTGCCCGGACGTATGCGGCATTTCCATTGCCACACGGCCGGACTGTATAGAGGAATCCGTGCTGCTTCTTCTGGATCAGTTACGGGAGTCCTATCCCGATAAATTCATCTGGATAGAGCTGGGACTGCAGACCATCCATGAACAGACTGCCCTGTATATCCGCAGAGGATATCCCCTTTCCTGCTTTGAGGAAGCTGTTTTCAGACTGCAAAAACACAATATACCTTATATTGTCCATGTAATACTGGGGCTTCCCGGAGAAGATGCCGGAAGTATGTATGAAACGATCCGCTATATCAACCGCTGCAGGCCCTTTGGCATCAAGCTGCAATTGCTTCATGTCCTGTCCGGAACTGATCTGGCTGTTGATTATGAAAAGGGACTTTTTGAGGTTTTTGAAAAGGAAGCTTATCTGGATGTGCTGATACATTGTCTGGAACTGCTTTCACCTGAAATCGTTGTACACAGGGTCACAGGTGACGGGCCGAGGGATCTGCTCATTGCTCCGAAATGGAGCCTGCATAAAAGAGATGTATTAAACCGATTGCATCAAAAAATGAAGCAACAACAAACGTATCAAGGGAGATTATTACATGCTACAGGATCCATTGACACTGTATAAACTGATCATTTTATATATTTTAAACCGTGTGAGTTTTCCCATTACAACGGCTCAGATCAGTGATTTTATTTTGGGAAAGGAATATACGAATTTTCTTACGCTCCAACAGGTGATCAGCGAACTGACGGATGCCAATATGATTGAAGGACGTACCGTAAACAATCGTACCCATCTGTCGATCACGGAGGAAGGTCGGGAAACCCTGCAATATTTTGAAAACCGTATCAACGATACGATCAAACAGGAGATACAGGAATACTTAACCGCCAACGAATTTGCTCTTCGCGAAGAGGTTTCTGTACAGGGTGATTATTACAAATCCACCTCCGGCGATTATGAGGCTCACTTACTTGCCAAAGAGCGGGGAATCAATTTGATCGAACTGACCTTATCCGTCCCTACCAGGGAGGCTGCCGCCGCAATCTGCGACAACTGGCAGAAGAAAAATCAGGAAATCTATCAATATATTATAAAGCAGCTGTTCTGATGAACCGCTGCTTTCTTTTTACTCCTGTTTACTTTCTTCCCCTTGTGCTTCCTCGTATGCTTCCGCATCTTTTTTGATTTTCTTAAAGTGTTCCCTTATTTTCTGCTCATACCCGTTTCCTGTAGGCTTATAAAATTCCCTGCCGTTTAACTCATATGGCAGATATTGCTGCTTCACATAATGATTCGGATAATTATGTGCATATTTATATCCTGTTCCATGTCCCAATTTTGCCGCTCCTTTATAATGTGCATCCTGCAGATGGGAAGGTATTTGCAGATTGCCGCTCCTTGCCACTTCCTCCATAGCCTCTTCTATGGCATTATTGGCTGCATTACTCTTCGGTGCACAGGCAACATAGGAAGCTGCCTGTGACAGGATAATCCTTGCTTCGGGCATACCCACTCTTTCCACTGCCAGGGATGCATTTGTTGCAACTACAATTGCCATAGGATCTGCATTTCCCACATCCTCTGACGCACAGATCATAATGCGCCTTGCAATAAAAGTAACACTTTCTCCCGCATACAGCATTCGTGCCAGGTAATATACTGCTGCATCCGGGTCTGACCCCCGCATACTTTTAATAAAAGCCGAAATGGTATCATAATGATTGTCCCCATCCTTGTCATAACGCACAGCACGCTTCTGAATGCATTCCTGAGCCACATCCAGGGTAATATGAATCCTGCCGTCCTCCGCCCTGTTCGTCGTCATAATGCCCAGTTCAATGGCATTCAGGGCATGTCGGGCATCTCCCCCTGAGATATCTGCCAGAAATTCCAGGGCATCCTCATGGATCACGGCATTATAGCTTCCCATGCCCCTCTCAGTATCATATACAGCCTTATTCAAAAGCTCCTTGATCGCCTCCTTGGGAATGGGCTTTAATTCAAAAATAATAGATCGTGATATCAAAGCGCCGTTTACTTCAAAATATGGATTTTCCGTAGTAGCGCCGATCAGCACAAGAGTTCCGTCCTCTACAAAAGGAAGCAGATAATCCTGTTGGCTTTTGTTAAAACGATGGATCTCATCAATAAACAGGATGGTAC
>CAYXQG010000131.1:0-5350 GCA_964467405.1 uncultured Acetatifactor sp.
GGACAGTACAGTAGTGGCATCCAAATGTGCAAAGGTTGTGGCCGGTGCCGGATCCGTCAGATCATCCGCCGGTACATAAACAGCCTGTACGGAAGTGATGGAACCGCTTTTTGTGGAGGTGATCCGCTCCTGCAGGGCGCCCATTTCCGTCTGAAGAGTAGGCTGATATCCGACTGCAGACGGCATCCTTCCCAAAAGTGCCGACACCTCACTGCCGGCTTGTGTGAACCGGAAGATATTGTCAATAAAAAGCAGCACATCTTTTCCTCCCTTATCCCGGAAATACTCTGCCATGGTAAGCCCTGTCAGCCCTACCCTCATACGGGCACCGGGAGGTTCGTTCATCTGTCCGAATACCATCGTGGTCTTATCTAATACGCCGGACGCCTTCATTTCGCAGTACAGATCATTTCCTTCACGGGTCCGTTCCCCTACACCTGTAAAAACCGAATATCCTCCGTGCTCCGTTGCAATATTTCGGATCAATTCCTGAATCAGCACTGTCTTTCCCACACCGGCGCCTCCAAACAATCCGATCTTTCCGCCTTTTTGATACGGACAAAGCAGATCCACCACCTTGATACCCGTTTCCAGAAGCTGCGTCTTTGTGGATTGTTCCTCCAATTTGGGCGCCTGCCTGTGAATGGGTTCATAGGAAACATTAACAGGTGCCGGGCCGTCATCAATAGGCTGTCCCAGCACATTAAAGATGCGTCCCAGCGTATTTTCCCCTACCGGCACCATAATGGGATTTCCTGTTGCGATTGCCTCCATCCCCCTTACCAGACCGTCCGTGGTATCCATGGCAATACATCGTACCTTACGGTCTCCCGGATGGGCTGCCACCTCTGCTGTCAGCTCAGTGCCGTCCTTTCGTCGGATACGGACTGCTTCATTAAGGCTCGGAAGCTTTCCGCTGTCAAAGCTGATGTCCACTACCGCTCCGATGATCTGACTGATCCTTCCTTTCCTTTCTTCTGCCATACCTCTTCCTCTTTCTGCTGTTTTAGATAAGTGCCTCTGCGCCGGCAATGATCTCCGTTAATTCCTGTGTCACGGTATGCTGACGCGCCCTGTTATACATCAGCGTCAGCTCCTTTAACAATTCCTCTGCATTGCCTGTGGCATTATCCATTGCCTGCATACGCGCTGCATTTTCACAGGCTCTGCTTTCTGCTATGGCACCATAGACCATACCGGCAGCATATCGGGGCAGTATTTCCTCCAGGAGAGCTTCCTTCTCCGGCTCAAATTCCATACCTGCTCTCTTCCCGGGATCCGGCTCCTGCTTCTTACTCTTCCCTTCAACGGGCCAAAGTCTTCTAAGTACAGGGATGTAGCTAACTGTATTTTGAAAGGCTCCATAAGCCAGATATATTTCCCGAAGCCTTCCTTCCCTAAGCTCCCGTAAAATATCCTGCACAGCTCCCAGAACATCCTCATAGGTCAGATGCTCTCCCCTGTCCGAGAAATCCTCCTGCACCTCATAGCCCCTTTTTATCAGCATATCCCGTCCCTTGGCACCCACCGTATACAGAGCAAGCTCTTCTCTTCTCCAGTCAGGATGTTCTGTGATCAGCTTCAGGATATTGATATGATATCCTCCTGCCAGCCCCCTGTTGGAGGTGATCACGATCACAGCTTTTCTGCAGGCCTCCTGTGGCTCCGGATACTTAGGCAACTGCCCCATATGCTCCAGAATATCCTGCACCGCCTCATACAGGCAGGCTGTATAGTTCTTTGCTTCCACGGCAGCCTCCTCCATACGGCGAAGCTTCACTGCCGCTACCTGCTTCATAGCCTTTGTAATCTGCTGTGTACTTTGTATACTCTTTTTACGCCGCCTGATGTCCTGTATAGCCGCCATTGTCATTCTCCTCCTTACAGATGCTGACAAAATTTCTCCTTAAATTTCATTAATGCCTGCTGCAGCTGTTTTTCCACTTCCTCCGAAAGCTCCTTTTCCAAGGCAATGCTCCGCGGAATCTGTGGATAATTCTGATCCAGAAATGCAAACAGCTCCTCTTCAAAAAGGACCACATCCTCCACAGCAATATCCAGCAAATATTTTTTCATTGCCGCATACAGAATGATCACCTGATACTGTACAGGCACCGGATGATGCCTGGGCTGCTTCAAAACCTCTCTGATCCGTTCTCCCTGTGCAAGTCTTTCAGCTGTATCCCCATCTAACTGCGAACCGAACCGGGCAAAAGCTTCCAGCTCCCGATATTGGGCAAGCTCTATGCGGAGGGGAGCTGCGATCCTTTTCATGGCAGGTATTTGTGCTGCGCCTCCTACTCTGGACACAGAAAGCCCAGCATTTACTGCCGGTCGATAACCTGCACTGAACATATCACTCTCCAAATAAATCTGTCCGTCCGTAATGGAAATGACATTGGTTGGAATATAAGCCGACACATCCCCTGCCTGGGTCTCAATAATAGGAAGTGCCGTCAGGGAACCGCCTCCATATTCCTCCTTCATCCTGGCAGATCTTTCCAAAAGCCGGGAATGCAGGTAAAATACATCCCCCGGATATGCCTCTCTGCCCGGTGGCCGTCGAAGAAGCAGGGACAGAGTCCGATAAGCTGCCGCATGCTTACTCAGATCATCATATACGACCAGCACATCCTGCCCCTCCTCCATCCAGTGCTCACCAATGGCACAGCCGCAATAGGGGGCCAGATATTGCAGCGATGCCGGATCACTTGCCGTTGACACTACAACTGTGGTATAGTCCATGGCACCATATTTTTCCAGAGTTTTCACAATATTTGCCACGGTGGATACCTTCTGCCCTATAGCAACATAAATACATTTTACCTGTTCCTCCTTTTGGTTAATGATGGTATCAATGGCAAGGGATGTTTTACCGGTCTGCCGGTCTCCGATGATCAGCTCCCTTTGTCCCCTCCCAATGGGCACCATGGAATCTATGGCCTTGATTCCGGTCTGCAACGGTATGTCCACACTCTTTCTGGCGATCACACCTGCTCCGGTCCGTTCCAGCTTACGATACTGCTTCGTCCTAACAGGTCCCTTCCCATCAAGGGGCTGCCCCAGGGCATTGACCACCCTTCCAAGGAGGGCATCTCCTGCCGGCACCTCTGCGGTCCGGCCGGTGGTCTTTACCATGTCTCCTTCTCTTATTTTTTCGCCTTCTCCCAGAATCACCGCACCTACATTGTCCTCTTCCAGATTCCATACCATACCGTACTGACCATTTGTAAATTGCAAAAGTTCCCCCTGCATGGCATGCTCAAGTCCATGGATCCTTACAATACCGTCCGAGGTCTGCACCACCGTACCAATCTCATCAATATCCATGAGCCTTTCATATTTTTTGATCTGTTCCTGAATCACAGCACTTATTTCTTCCGGTCTCAAATTCATGATTCCAAATACCTTTCTGCTTCGGGCAACTGCCCGGTCTGCAACAATTGCTTCTTCATCTCCTCCAATCGGGTACGGACACTGTTATCCGCTACCCGCTCCCCCACACGGATGATCATACCTGCGATCAGCGCCGGATCCGTATGGTAATGTATCTCCATCATCCTATAACCCGTTACTTCTAAAAGACGTTTCTTTACTGCCTTCTTTTTTTCCTCTGTTAACTCCTTAGCCGTTGTCACAAATGTAACCGCATACTTTTCTTCTTTTCTGATACGTTCTATAAGATCCTTTAATATTTCCCCAAGATATCCCTCTCTTTTTTTCTGCACCAAAAGTTTCATAAGTCCTGTCAGCTCCTTACTTACCCGTCCTTCAAACAACTGTAAGAAAAGCTTCTCCTTATCCTTAACGGATATCCCCGGATGCCTGATCAGGCCGTCAAGACGGGGATATTCTTCTAAAATATCCAGAATATCCTGTGCTTCCTTCCAAAAAATTTCTTCCTTTTTTTCTCTTACTGCAATCTCAAACAATGCTTCTCCATATGCACCCACTACCTGCCCGTCCATGAGCTTCCTCCTATATTTTCAAGCATCTCATCTACCCATCTTTCCTGCATAGAGTCATCCGAAACCCCTTCGATCGCTTTCTGTGCCATAGCTGCCGCCACAATGATCATTTCCTTTCGCATCTCATCTGCAGCCCGCTGTCTTTCCAAAGCAGCTTCCCTCCTGGCATTTTCCACAATAAGGGATGCTTCCCTTCCTGCCCTTGCCGCTTCCTCCTGCTCCTTTTTTTGGGCACTCTTTGCTGCTTCCCTTAGAATTTCTTCCCGTTCCTTGTCCACATTCTTAAGCCTGGCTTCATATTCCTCCTGAAAAGCCCTGGCCTTCTCCATACCCTCCTGTGTCAGAGCAAGCTCTTTACGGATCCTGTCCTGACGTTCCTGCAATATCCTTTTTACCGGATCAAATAAATAATAGCCAAGGGCAACATACAATACAAAAACTGCTGCCATTGTCCATACAGAGTCTGCAATCAGCTGGATATCCAGGTCAAACAATCTTTCCATAGACTGTCCCTGCGTCAATAGTATCATTTTCTACGCCTTCCCTTTCCTGTATCAACCTCAATCCTTCCGTATCCGCTGCTAGGTCAACGGCTTTAAGAACAAAAGCAAAAGTGCGATCAGCAGACCGTACAGGCCGGTGGTCTCTGCTACTGCCTGTCCCAAAAGCATGGTGGTCATAACATCCGATTTTGCACCCGGATTGCGTCCCACTGCAGCTGCAGCATGTCCGGCAGCAATGCCCTGTCCGATACCGGGGCCTATACCTGCTATCACAGCCAGTCCTGCGCCGATGGCAGAACAGCCTAAAACAAAGCTCTCATTAAATACTCCCATTTTCTATTCCTCCTACTCTTCTTATTCTTCCCTGCCTGCGGCAGCTGTAAGATAAGTCATGGTCAGCATGCAAAAAACATAGGTCTGGATCGCTCCCGAAAACAAGTCAAAATATGCATGCAGAAAAGCCGGCCATAGTGCTGCTGCCCATCCAAGCAATCCATAAACAAGAGACAGCATGATAACGCCGGACAGCACATTGGCAAACAGACGCAAGGACAGGGAGATAGGTACTGCCAGCTCGCTGATCACATTCACCGGCACCCACAATGGCAGCCAGGGCGGCAGCGGTGAACACAGTCCCCTCCATATTTCGGAGGGTCTTTGATTTTTTATCCGGTTTCCATGAATCAATACCAAGGTTATGACTGCCAGGGGAAGGGTTACTCCATAATCTGCCGTGGGCGGCCGCAGCCCAAACAGCCCCGAAATATTGCAACAACCAATGAAAAGAAAGATCGTTGCAATATAATTATAAAAACCCGGTGCACCCCTCCCCATGGTGCTCTCTGTAAGCTTCATCATTGCCTCTGCTGCCATTTCCAC
>CAYXQG010000132.1:0-5348 GCA_964467405.1 uncultured Acetatifactor sp.
TGCAGGTGTTCCGCTTCGTAAGATGGTTGCTGGTATTTCCTGTGGTCTTGTTACAGGCGATACAGATGAAGATTTCGTATTACTTACTGATATCCAGGGTCTGGAAGATTTCTTTGGAGATATGGACTTTAAGGTAACAGGTACCACAGAGGGTATCACAGCGATCCAGATGGATATTAAGATCCATGGTCTGACCAGAGAGATCGTTGAGGGCGCTATTGCAAGATGCCGTGAAGCAAGACTTTTCATCATGGATACCTGTATGAAGCCTGCTATTGCTGCTCCTCGTGCTGAGGTTGGACAGTATGCTCCGAAGATCATTTCTATCCAGATCGATCCGGATAAGATCGGTGAAGTTGTTGGTCAGAGAGGAAAGACCATTAATGAGATTATTGCACGTACAGGAGTGAAGATTGATATTACTGATGATGGTAAAGTTTCTGTATGCGGCACAGATAAGGAAATGATGGATAAGGCTGTTGAGATGATCAAGATTATCACAACAGATTTCGAAGAGGGACAGATTTTCAAGGGTAAAGTCGTAAGCATTAAGGAATTTGGTGCATTTATCGAATTTGCTCCGGGTAAGGAAGGCATGGTTCATATTTCCAAGATTGCTAAGGAAAGAATCAATCATGTAGAAGATGTACTTACTTTAGGTGATAAGGTTACTGTTGTATGCCTTGGTAAGGATAAGATGGGTCGTATCAGCTTCTCTATGAAGGATGTAGCTCAGGTATAATAGAAAGATTTGAGATGATATACCACTGCAGACAGGATCTGTAGTGGTATTTTCTTTATGGTGGTGCGTACGTTTATATATTTTTTAGAATTGTTTATTTTTAAAATATTGTAACCGCTGCGTGTCAGGAGTAGGATATAGATATTAATTTCGGACAGGAGTACATGGTTATGAGAGAAAAGATGGCGCGTTTTATGCAGGGCAGATATGGAAATGATGAGTTCAACCGTTTTTTGATGATCCTATCAATGGTTTTGCTTGTACTTTCCTTGTTTGGAGCGAATTCCCTTTATTTTATTGCTTTGATCATTATGGTATATGCATATTTCCGTATGTTTTCCAGACAGATCTATAAGCGTGCAGGAGAAAATCAGAAATATCTGCAGTATGAATGGAAGGTTAAGGGCTGGGTTCGCAAGAAAAAGAATGAATTAAAGCAATTAAAGACACATCATATTTACAAATGCCCTAACTGCAAACAGAAGATACGTGTGCCGAGAGGACGAGGCAGAATTGCGATCACTTGCAGAAAATGCGGACATGAGTTTATTAAGAAGAGTTAACAGGAGGCCGCAATGTTTGGATATATTATCGTAAATAAGGCGGAGATGAAGTTTAAAGAGTTTGATCTGTATCATTCCTATTATTGTGGATTATGTCAGGTGCTGAAGCAAAGATACGGAGCATCAGGACAGCTTACACTAAGCTACGACATGACTTTTGTACTGATGTTATTAAGCGGATTATATGAGCCGGAAACAAAAGTGACAACCTGCAAATGCGTGGCACATCCTTTTGAGAAGCATGTGGAACGGATTAATATTTTTACGGAATATATTGCTGATATGAATGTGCTTTTCACCTATTATAAATGCCTGGATGACTGGGAGGATGACAAGAAGCTTCATAAGCTGGTATTCGGAAAGATATTGGAAGGTAAGACCGGTAAATACAAGGCCAGATATATGGAAAAGCTTCGCAAGATCAATATGCTGATGCATGATCTGTCAAGGGCTGAAAAAGAAAACTGTGATGATATTGATGCCATGTCCGGCATGTTCGGGCAGATCATGGCAGAGATTGTGGTATGCCGGGAGGACGAGTGGTCGGAAAATCTTCGTGCAATGGGATATTATCTCGGACAGTTTATATATCTTCTGGATGCCTATGAAGATATTGAAGATGATATCAAAAAGAATCGTTACAATCCTTTTATAAAGCGCTATGAAGCTGCTGATTTTGAGGAAGAGTGCAGGACGGTGCTGACCATGCTCATGGCGCAGTGCTGTCGTGAATTTGAGCAGTTGCCCATTCTGGAAAATGTAGAGATCCTAAGAAATGTGCTGTATTCCGGTGTATGGTGCAGGTATGAAAATGTCAGAGAAAAACGCCTGAGTAAGGCAGGGGAGGACAAATAAATGAATGATCCTTATCAGGTATTAGGTGTGCCCCGAAATGCCACAGAGGAGGAAATAAAAAAAGCATATAAGGCTCTGAGCCGGAAGTATCATCCGGATGCAAATATTAATAATCCGAACAAGGATCAGGCAGAGGAAAAGTTTAAGGAAATTCAGGCGGCTTACCAGCAGGTCATGAAGGAGAGAACAGGCGGTTATAGCGGACAGGGCTATGGCGGCAGTCAAAATAGTTATGGTTACGGAAGCAACGGCTATGGAAATCAGCGTTACGGAAACGGTCAGGGATACCATTCGGATCCTTTTGGCGGATTTGGAGGTTTTGGCGGATTTGGAGGTTTTGGCGGTTTCTATGGAGGTGGATATAACAGCGGAAGCAGCGGTACCGGATATGAGGAGGATTCTTATCTGAGAGCAGCCGGCAATTATATCCGAAACGGTTACTATAGGGAAGCCAGAAATGTCCTGGATAATATGGGAATGCAGGAGCGTAATGCAAGATGGTATTATTACAGTGCGATCGCACATTCTTCTCTCGGAAATAATGTGGCAGCCCTGGAGCATGCGAAAAAAGCGGCCGCTTTGGATCCGGATAATGGTGAATACCGTAGTCTGGTCAATCAGTTTGAAAGCGGTGGTACATGGTATCAGCAACGTCAGGCATCCTATGGTTATCCGGTCATGGATGGCAGCAATATCTGTCTGAAGCTTTGTATAGCAAATATGGTTTGTAATTTATGCTGCGGTGGCGGCGGAATGTGCTGCGGAGGATATCCGTTGTAGAATAAGATATTAAAACAGAGCGGGATTCTGCAAAAGAATCCCGCTCTGTGGCATTTAGAAAATTATTCTTCTTCGTGATAGGATCTGTGTACAGTAATACCATTGACCTCCACATCAGAACCCAGGGAAATGACCAGACACTCTCTGCCGTCAATGGTCTTGGTCTCCACCAGATCCATTCGCTCCGGATTTACCTTGATCACAACATCAGGTGTTTTTACTTCAAAGCTGCGTGTATTGATCACGTTATTTACTAAAAGCTCAGTTTTTTCGCCGGCGGTGGCATCATAACAACGGTCGAAAAGTTCCATTTTTTCATTAGAAACGCCGCTGCTTGCGAAAACAGTCTTAATATCTTCTTTATCAAGAGCAAGGGGCTGAGGATCCTCCTTATGCTCCTCGATCATTTCGTTTAATTTTTCGTGGATATTGATCACCGTATCAATATTACAGGTCTCCTGCAGGGTTTCCTCAATCAACATTTGGAAGGATGCTTTTTGCCCGCCGGCAGGAAGCGGAAGAGGACAGTCTAAAATCAGGTTCACAAAGTCTTCCTTCAATTCGTCCCCGTTTTTGGAATAATATAATACACTGTGCAGATCGGCACCTCTGTCATTAAAGGCAGGAAAAAGGAAACCTGTTTCCGGAGCAGCTACCACCCAGTCGCGAATGCGGTTCTGAAAGGTATTTTCAGCAGCATTATAGCTCAGTCCGGGTTTGGAAAGATTTACAGGACAGATGCTGACCATGATATATTCATATACCTCATCAGAGGCATCATCCATTTCAAGTCCGTCAGATGTCTTCCCGGGCACGTCATATACATCATGGATCACCAGAATCAGATAATTTCCCACATATTCATATGCCTCAATTATTTTGTCATAGAATTCATCCAACAGCGTATCGTCTTTTAATTTGCTGTTACGAAGACGCAGCAAAAATTCCTGTGTACCGCCGGCTTCTTCGGATTTTAAGGGAAAATCCAAGGTGAGCAGATTTTTCCCCAGAGTACCTGATAAGGTCTTACGCAGGATTTCAAAGTATTTAAACATTTCCTCCTCAGGAAGAGAAAGAAAAGCCTCCTTCAGTTCTGTTTTTTTATTTTTTTCACCATCTACATAGCAGCCGCAAATGCGGGTAATGGAACAGTTGTTTTGGGTGAATAATTTCTTGATTTCGGATATTTCCTGTTTGATCATGTATTTTGCCTCCGATTTGTTTAAAATAGTGTTATTAGTATAGCTCATTTTGAGGAATACTGGCAATCAGAATTTGCAGGAATTTGCAGAGAAAGAACGAATGCCGGATAATTCGGTATAGGATTGGAACAGAAGGGAAAAACTTCACGGCGGAATGGTGTTGAGTCTTTGAAAAAAAGCTTTTATAATGATGTGAACAAAGGAATTTACAAATAAACTGAAAAATTTTGCAAACTAAAGTGACAAAGCATATTGAAATTTAAGAAAATATGTGTTATATTTTATTCGGAACGAACGGTTTGTCTGAAAGGAGTGGTGAAGTGGCGAATTATACGGAAGAACAATGGAACGCCAAAAAAGCTGAATTGATGGAAAAATGCTATGATTGTTTCGCAGAGCATGGTCTGCATGGGACAGGCATACGGGTATTGGCCAATGAATGCGGATTTAATCATACGAAGTTATATACGTATTTTAAAGACCTGGATGATCTGATCATTCAGTCAACAGAATATTGTATGAGTAAGGTGGAGCAGGATTTTATGGAAAAGGCTCCTACGGATATTATGGAATTATGGAAATTTATTGATGAGATACCCTATTGGACGGCAAAAGAACATGGAAAGAAGTACAGACTGATGTATCAGGTGTATACACATCCGAAGTACCGTGAGTGTGGTCAGAAGTTCTTTGCAGGGGTGGATCAGCGATACACGGAATACGCCAAGTTATTAGAGAAGAAGCTGGGCATTCCTTATCAGAAGCTGACTGCTATGATTTTTATCCTGATTCGAGCTTGCGTACATTATGCATTGTTTGAGGATGAATTTTATCTGCAGGCTCAGTTGGGCGTATTGAAAGAAGGCATCTTGCTATTTGTAGAAAAATATAACTGTAGAAAGACTACAGATTAGATTGGAGGATAATATATGGAGCAGTTAAATCTTGTTTCAACAAAGGATAACCGTGAGGTATACAAAATATTGAGTGATCTGTTAAATCAGAATAAGGAATTCCAGATAATGATTACGGTACCCTCGAAGATGACGGAGAGACGCAGGGAAGATGCGGCGCCGGAGAATACGGTTGTCCATGATTTGGAGCAGGATGTAACGAATATGATACATGATATCGGAGTTCCGGCACATATTAAAGGCTATCAATATCTGAGAGAAGCTATTATGATGTCAGTCAATGATCCTATTA
>CAYXQG010000133.1:0-5325 GCA_964467405.1 uncultured Acetatifactor sp.
ATGATAAAGGGCATAGAGGCACTAAAGAGAGCTTGGATGCAGGAATAAAGAAACAGGGTACATTAGCTCGTACAATACGAACTGACATACCCTGTTTTTGTTCATGTTATAGGTTCAGACCCTAAAAAATTTGAGTATCCTGTTTACAACAGAAATCCTGATTTTACAGGTGGCAGTTAATTTATTGGTTCATCATTGAAGAATTCTTCCACATTTTCTTCTGTGGGAGCTTCTTGGGTGGCACAGTCCTGTGTTGTGGTTTCTGTAAATAAAACATCATCATTTTGAGATGCCTCATGGGCAGGAGGGGTCTGGGGAGTGAGGGGGACATAATTCGCTGCTTCCTCTTCCTTGGTGCTGAAATCATCAAAATCATCATCATGTTCTACCGTTAAGGAAACGGTCTCTTTCTTTTGAAGATAGTAGTATGCATATGCTGCAGCAGTACCGATGGCAGCAGTGGCAAGTAATATTTTTCCAAATTTTTTAGCCATAAAAAACTCCTCCATTCCATTGTGATATCAATATCTTAATACTATTTTGCTCAGTTGAAAAGAGATTATGTGCTTTTTCTTGCAGAAATTGGCAGAACGGTTAGAACGCCCGGCTTGAACCTGCGTAAAATATATGCTATATTTATTGTCAATAGCAGGAGTTTTGATAAAGGCGGAAAAACTATGAATGAGAAATTCTTTGACCTGAAAAAGGAGAAGCAGGATCGGATGATCAATGCTGCATTGAAGGTATTTGCCATGAAGGGATATCGTTATGCAAGCACGGATGATATCGTGAAAGAAGCAGCGATCAGCAAGGGCCTGTTGTTTCATTATTTTGAAAGCAAGCTGGGTGTGTATGAATTTGTATATGAGTACAGTGTACGATATATGGTATTGGAGTTAAATACCATGGTATCCAAAACGGAGACCAACTTGTTTGAGGTTATGAAACAGGTAGAATTTGCCAGGATGAATGCCATGAAGGGGTATCCGTACATGCAGCAGTTTCTGAACCGGTCCATGAGTGAGGACACCAGCGAAGTACTGATTGCTATTGAGAGCAGGCGTGCAATATTAGAGGAAGAATATGCAAGAGTAGAGGGACAGATCCGCTATATTGGTCTGCCGACAGGCGTGGACGGCAAAAAGTTGCATAAGATGTTAGATTTTACGATTAAGGGTCTGATGACGGAGCGATTTATGGATGGATCCTTCCAACCGCAGATGTTATATGATGAGATTGCAGACTACCTGGACATGATGAAACTGTTAGTGTCAAGGCGGAGCGGTTTTTCAAACAGAACTACTATTGAAAGTATTATTTAAATATGAGGAGGACAAAAGAATGGATTTTTTATTGAATCTGGACACAAATATTTTATTATTCATACAGGAGTATTTGAGAAATCCGGTATTAACGGCGATCCTTAGAGTGATCACTACGTTGGGAGAAGGAGGCGTTATCTGGATCGTTCTTTCCGTGCTCTGCTTATTCCTAAGAAAACCAGAAAAGTGGGATGTATGGGACTGCTTGCCTTATTGCTGATGCTGATCATCAACAATATAGGTTTAAAGAATCTGATCGCAAGACCAAGACCGTATACGGTTACACCGGAGATCATTACCCTGGCATCCAGACCATCCAGCTACTCCTTCCCGTCAGGACATACTGCCAGCTCCTTTGCTGCTGCAGGTGTTTTCTATCGGAAGCTGCCGAAGAAGTTTGGTATCCCTGCCGTTGTTCTGGCAGCGGTTATGGGACTTTCGCGTATGTATGTGGGAGTGCATTATACGACAGATGTACTGGGCGGTATGCTCTGTGGTATTGCGATCAGTTATCTGGCAACCTGGCTTTGGACGAAGTTTGAAAGCTTGGTAAATAAGACAAAGGCTGCACAGAAGCAGTAATTATTTACTTGATTTATAAGGCAGATCAGCGGGATAGCCACCCTTAAGCTTTTGCATGCCGCGAGGAATGGCATCCCGTGAATTTTTCCAATCTGCAGCTGCATTTTTATAATCGAATTTTTCAACCAGCCATGCAACATCTTCTGAAACACGCTGCATGTTCTTTTCCATAAGGGGAAACATCACATCATAAAAGGAAGCCTTTTCCTTGTCGGAAAGGGTTTCATCAGCCATCAGGCACAGATCCTTAAAGTGGGGCAGACAAAAGCCCTTGCTGTTCCGGATCTTTTCCCGGAAGGTATTATCCCTTAAGTACATATAAAAGAAAGTATCCAAATAGCGTTTATAGGTATCCTGAAAGGACTTGCAAACATAGCAGGATTCTTCCTTTTGGGTGATCCATACACCGATGGGGTTGGTATTTTCTGCATTTTTCAGTAATTTATTTTTCAATGAAGTTTTTCCGGGAGCAAAAGAAGCAAATTCCTTATGCATCTCGTTGAGAATACGCATATAGTGTGTTTTCAGTATCCAGGCATTTCCCAGGGTGTTGCCGTAATCATACATTTTCTTGAAGTGCATGCGGCAGAAGCCTGCCCGGTCTGTCATGTCTCTGATATCCGCCTCCATGTAGGAGCTTCCGGAGCCCAGACAGAAATCCATCAGATCCTGCTCTACAGCTCGTTCCACATAACAAAACGGACACTCGTCATCTGCATCCACAGCTTCATTTAAGGGTATGGTATATAATTGTTCTTTCATAGTTTCCTGCCTTTCCGGTATGTCATTACAGTGCTTATTTATGATATCAGGGGTTTAAAGCGGCGCACTCTCATATGTATAGGGAGCGCCGGATTTTGCGACCCTGATATCATTTTATAATATTGCGGATAAACCTGCAATGCGGATCAGTTATTTTGTGAGAAAAAGTAGACATATTAAGCAAAAAGTAATACAATTTTAGGTAGATACTTGTGAATCCGCAAATATTTTAGTAGAAGGAGATTTGGTATGAATTATCGTGATTTTGGAAAAACAGGGGAAAAGATTTCGGCACTTGGTTTCGGATGTATGAGATTTCCGGAATATCAGGAGAATGGAAAGAATTATGTAAACCAGGAACTGGTTGATGAGATGATCCGCACAGCATACGAAGAGGGAGTGAATTATTTTGATACCGCGCCTTATTATTGCAATCACAACAGTGAGGCAGCGCTTGGACATGCAGTAAAGGATTTTCGTGATAAGATCTTGATTTCGACAAAGCTTCCTGTGGACGAAGTGAAATGTCAGGATGATTACCGCCGTCTGCTGGAGAGAAGCTTGGACAGACTGGGTACGGATCATATAGATTTTTATCATTTCTGGGCAACTAATAAGGATAAATATGATAATTATATTTTGAAATATAATCTTTTGGAGGCAGCTGCAAAGGCGAAGGAGGAAGGCTTGATCCGCCATATTTCCTTCTCCTTCCATGATGATCCCAGTGTGATCAAGTATATTATCGATACCTCTGAGGAAAGAGGCGTAAAGATGGAATCCATGCTGTCACAGTACAATCTGTTAAACCGTGATAATGAGGAAATGATTCAGTATGCACATGAAAAAGGTCTTGGTACAGTCGCAATGGGACCTGTAGGCGGCGGCAGACTGGCAGCACCTACGTATTTGTATGCAAAGCTGACCGGTAAACAGCCGATTGCAACATATGAGTTGGCATTTAAATTCTGTCTGGGCAATCCCAGCTTAAACTGCGCTCTTTCCGGTATGCAGACCTTGGATATGGTTCAGAAAAATACAAAGGTTGCATCGGACAGCTCCGCTTTCTCTGAAGAAGAATGGGCACAGCTGGGCGCCGCATTGGAGGAACTTAAGAAGTTTGATGAGCTTTACTGTACGGGATGCAAGTATTGTCAGCCTTGTCCGGCAGGCATTCAGATCCCAAGAATCTTTGAATGTTATACCTACTACAATGTATACGGACTGAAGGATCATGCAAAGAATATGATGAAGGATTATATCAAGGACGGCGGCAAGCTGTTTGCTGATTGCAGGAACTGCGGCTATTGTGAGAGAAGATGCCCTCAGCATCTGCAGATCAGAGAGCATTTGGAAAAAGTATGTAAGATCCTTTGTGAAGAGTAAGACAGTTTGTTCTTGACGTATGAAACAGAGATGTTATATCATGAGAGAAGTATGATGCATAGTCATATGGCGATTATTTCATATTTCACAGGAGGAAAAATCATGAGTGACAAAACAAAAGCAGCTCTTGGTGAAAGTGGTATTTATGATGCCAGATCACTGGGAACTCCCAAAGTACTTCTCTTAGGTCTCCAGCATATGTTTGCAATGTTTGGTGCCACCATTTTAGTACCGATGCTGACAGGCTTGGACGTATCTACAACCCTGTTGTTTGCCGGCTTGGGTACCTTGTTGTTCCACTTTATTACGAAAGGAAAGGTACCGGCATTTTTGGGTTCTTCTTTTGCTTTCTTAGGAGGATATGCAGCCATTGCGCCTAAGATTGACGGCGCAGCGAATACAGAGATGCTTCCGTATGCATGTCTGGGTGTAGCCTGTGCAGGACTTTTGTATTTTGTTATGTCCTTATTGATCAAGATATTCGGTACCGGCAGGGTAATGCGCTTCTTCCCGCCTATTGTTACCGGACCTATCATTATTGCCATTGGTCTGACTCTTTCCCAGTCAGCAGTTGATAACTGCGCAACAGACTGGCTTATAGCACTTATAGCGATCGCTCTGGTAGTTGCATGCAACATCTGGGGTAAGGGAATGATTAAGATCGTGCCGATCATCATTGGTGTTATCGGTTCTTATCTGGCAGCAGCACTTATGGGTAAGGTAGATTTTACAGCTGTAGCAGAAGCACAGTGGTTTGGTATTCCGATCCATTGGAATGCAACCGTATTCTCTATTCTCGGAGACGGTGATGTATCCATGATGATCACTTCCATTGTTACCATTATGCCCATTGCTTTGGCAACTATGGTAGAGCATATCGGTGATGTTTCAGCCATCTCTTCTACAGTTGGCGTGAACTACTTTAAGGATCCGGGCTTACATCGTACCATGTTGGGTGATGGTCTTGCTACGGCTTTGGCAGCTTTATTTGGTGCACCTGCCAATACTACATATGGTGAAAATACAGGTGTATTATCCTTGACCAAGGTATATGACCCGTTGGTAATCCGTTTGGCAGCAGTATTTGCCATTCTGTTCTCTTTGTCTCCGAAGTTTGCAGCAATCATCGGATGTATGCCTGCAGCTACCTGCGGAGGTGTTTCGCTGGTACTTTATGGTATGATTTCTGCAATTGGTGTCCGTAACGTAGTAGAGAGCCGTGTAGATTTTACCAAGAGCCGCAATGTTATTATTGCAGCATTGATCCTGGTAC
>CAYXQG010000134.1:0-5305 GCA_964467405.1 uncultured Acetatifactor sp.
CTGTAAGGTAGCAGCGATCACCTTATCCATATCATAATACTTATACTGTCCAAGGCGTCCGCCGAAGATCACCCTGTCTTCCTTAGCTGCCAGCTTCTGATATCGGGCAAATAAGGCATCGTTTTCCTCATTATTAACAGGATAGTAAGGCTCGTCTCCCTTTTTCCAGCTGCTTGGATACTCCCTTGTTATAATGGTATCCGGACCATCGCCAAATTCAAAGTGCTTATGCTCTATAATACGGGTATAGGGCACTTCCATTTCCGTATAATTAACAACTGCATTGCCCTGATAATTATCGCAGCCTTCCAAAAGCTCCTGTTCAAAGCGTAAGGACCTGTATTGCAGCTCTCCCAGGCAATAATCAAAATACTCATCGATCATACCTGTATAGAAGATCCTGTCAAAGGTATCCCGGTCCTTTTCATCCTTTTGCATGCAGAATTCCTTATAACTGATTCCCAACCGGACCGGGATGCCCTCCAGCATTTTCTCCACGATCTGTGTATAACCGCCGATCGGGATTCCCTGGTAGGGATCCGTAAAATAATTATTATCATAAGTAAATCGAACCGGAAGCCTTTTGATGATAAAGGCAGGAAGCTCCCTGCAGCTTCTTCCCCATTGCTTCTGGGTGTATCCCTTTACCAGCTTTTCGTACACATCCCTTCCTACCAGGGATATGGCCTGTTCTTCTACATTCTGCGGATTCTCCACATATCCTTCTGCCCGCTGTTCGGCAATGATCTTTTTTGCCTCAGCAGGTGTACGGATTCCCCACATTCTGCTGAAGGTATTCATATTAAAGGGCAGATTATACAGCTCATCCTTATATACTGCTACCGGGGAATTGATATAATGATTAAATTCTGCAAAGCTGTTCACATAATCCCAGATTTTTTTGTCAGAGGTATGGAAAATATGTGCTCCGTACATATGTACCTGGATTCCGTTCTGCTTCTTTGTGTAAATATTTCCGCCGATCTGTTCCCTCTTATCTATGACCAGACACTTTTTGCCCGCCTGCTTCATTTCATATGCAAATACCGCACCTGCCAGTCCTGCACCTACTACCAGATAATCATATCTCATTCTTTTACCTTCTTCTTTGCCTTGTACTTATCAATCTGCACCAAATCATCCATCAGCTCCAGCACCTTGTCCCGTCCGGTCTGATTCAGTTTCATGTAGTACTGCATCACACGATTCTCCAAAAGCATGGCTCCCAGGGATGCATCATTTTCCAAAAAGGTAAAATCTACCGGATTTAAGCTTAGCTTATCGCACATCTTGATCACTGTGCCGTAAGCCATACCTTCAATGCCTCTTTCCAGTGCAGTCACCAATGTGCTGTAGGGTATTCCCATCTCTATGGCAAACTGTCTGACGCTCCTGTACTGCCTCAATATTTCCTGCTTTAATATTTCTGATTTTGTCATATTGCCTCCCCCTGACGCACTCCTGCGTCCTTCTCCTCTTTAATATACGATATTTCGTAATCTTTGGCAAGAAAAGATTCCTATCAATCATCAGTTGCCCATGAGCTGCAGCTCATACAGCTTTTTATACAAACCATTCTGACGCAACAGCTCCTGATGATTGCCGCTCTCTGCGATTCTGCCCTTATGCATGACGATAATACGGTCAGCATGCTGGATCGTGGAAAGCCTGTGTGCCACCATGATCGTGGTTCTGCCCTCCATCAGTCTGTCCAGAGCCTGAGTGATCAGTGCCTCTGTTTCCGTATCAATATTTGCCGTTGCTTCATCCAGTACCAGGATGGCAGGATTGTATGCCAACGTACGGGCAAAGGACAACAACTGTCTTTGTCCTGCCGATAAGGTGCTTCCCCTTTCTGTTACCGGCTCATCATAGCCTTCTGACAGCTTTTGGATAAAGGCATCCGCATTGACGATCCGGGCAGCTTCTCTGACCTCCTGCTCGGATATGGCTTCATTATGCAGGGAAATATTGCTTTTAATATCACCGGTGAAGATAAAGACATCCTGCTGCACCTGACCGATGGCACGGCGCAGTGCACTGATATCAAGCTCTCTGATATTTACACCGTCGATCAATATTTCTCCCCGCTGAATATCAAAATAACGTCCAATCAGATTTAAGATCGTAGATTTTCCGGCACCCGTAGCTCCCACAAAGGCCACCTTCTGTCCCGGTTCAATGACAAAGCTTGCATCCTTCAGGATATAATCCTCTCCTTCATATGCAAACCATACATGCTTAAATTCGATACGTCCCCGGATCTTTAATTCCACCGGATTTTCAGGATTCACGATCTGTGGCTTCTCATCCAGGATACTGAATATTTTTTCCGCAGAGGCCAGCGCTGACTGCAACGTACCGAACTGCTCCGCCAACTCCTGTATAGGCTCGAAGAAGGAGCTGATATAGGTAATAAAAACAAACAGCGTTCCCAGAGAAAGATTTCCTGCAAGCACAAAGGAGCTGCCGCTTCCGATCACAATAATGGTAGCAATAATGGATATCATATAAATAGAAGGCCTGAAGATTGCAAAGATCATAACCTCCCGCCAGTTGGCTTTATAAAGCTCCATGGATCTGTCTGCAAAAGCATTATACTTCTCTTCTTCCCTGGCAAATATCTGTATTAATTTCATACCGGAAATATGCTCAGACAGGAAGGTATTTAACTCCGTGATCTTATTTCTGGCAATCTGGTATGCTTTTCTTGACAGGAAGCGGAAGACAAAGGTCAGTACCGCTACCACAGGCAGCAGCAAAAAGGAAATTCCTGCCATACGCACATCCATGGAGATCATTACGATCGCATACCCAATGATCTTAACAATATTTTTAAACAGCTTCACAAGGATATTGGCAAACAGCTCATGGATTGCCTCTGTATCATTGGAAACTCTTGTCACCAGCTTTCCCACAGGTGTGGTATTAAAAAAGGACAGAGACAGACTGTGAATATGGGAAAAGACCTCCTCCCTCATCTGATAAATGATCCTTTGTCCCATTTTTTGGAGCATCCAGGTATCTGCAATATTTAATACCATACCGCTAAGCATGAACAGCAGATATAAGCCTGCCGCCCGCAGAATACCTATGAAGTCAAATTGACGAAGCTCCTTCAGATCTTCCTTTGAAAGAAGTACGGCATCATTTTCCGCATAGGTCTTTAACAGTGCTGCATCCGCCTCCTTTAAAGCAAGGCATTCCTCTCCGGAGATCTCTTCTGCCATATAATATTCATTTTCATAAAGAAAAATCTGATAATATGCGGACTGTTCCTCCTCTGCTGCCTCTCTGGACAGCCAAAGATCCTTATAGGATACGGCACCCTGTGCTGACTGTGTAGTTACCGCATAGGGCTGATAATAGCCTGTTATATACCGGTCAATGGCATCACCGATGATGATCGGTCTGTACAATTCTACCACGATAATGAACAATACCAACACTGTAGCCAGTGTCATGACCCACTTATGAGGCTTTAAATATGCAAGCAATCGTTTCATTCCACATGCACCTCCTGTGATCCGATGGCAGCCTCCAGCTGCTGTTTTTCATACATGGCGCAGTAAATTCCTTTTTTCTGCAAAAGCTCCTCATGGGTTCCCACTTCTGCTGCTCTTCCCCGATCCAATACCAGGATCATATCTGCATTCTGCACCGTCGAAATGCGATGTGCGATCAGGATCGTCGTTTTTCCCTTTCGGTTTTCTTTTAAATTGTGCAGGATATGCTCCTCTGTATCCGTATCCACGGCAGACAGGGCATCATCCAGAATCAATATGGGAGCATCCTTCATCAGGGCTCTGGCAATAGAGCTTCGCTGTTTCTGTCCTCCCGACAATGTAACGCCTCTTTCCCCCACTACGGTATCATAGCCTTCCGGGAAGGAGATGATGTTGTCATGAATACATGCCGCCTCTGCCGCCCGGATGACCGCTTCCATATCCTTATTCTGAGAACCGAAGGCAATATTGGCCTTTAAGGTATCCGAAAAAAGAAAGTTATCCTGCGGAACATAGGCAATATTTTCCCTTAACTGTTTCAAAGGAATACATCCGATATCCTGTCCGTCTATCCTGATCATACCCGGCTCCGTTTTATACAGCCTTAACAGCAGATTCACCAAAGTGGATTTACCGTTACCCGTCCTTCCGATAATAGCCAATGTAGTTCCGGCAGGCACATGCAAATGGATATCCGTAAGGACCTCCTTTTCCTGACCGGAATGTGTAAAGGTCAAATGTTCAAAGTCAATACTACCCCTGATAATACCTATCTCTGCCATATCCTGCTCGTCTGCGATTCCGGGTTCAGCATTCATAACCTCCTGCACTCTGCGGACGGAAGCAGCTCCCTGTGAAAACATAATGGCTGACTCGGCGCAGGCAAGCATGGGCCATACTAACATATTAATGTATTGATTAAATGCCACAAAACGTCCCAGTGTGATCTCCCCAAGCAACGTCAGATAACCGCCGTAGAGCAGGGTAGCCAGACCGGAAAAGCCGATGATCACATCCAGCACAGGCATTAAGACCGCCTGCAGCTTTGCAATCTTTAAGCTCTTGTCCATTGCATTTTTATTTTCCTTTAAAAATGCATGAAGCTCTGCCTGTTCTCTCACAAAGGCCTTGATCACACGTACGCCCGAAAAGCTTTCCTGTACAAAATCCGTCAGTCCCGAAACCGCCTCCTGCCTTTCTGCATACAGCTTTTCCAATACATTGCCGAAATACAGATACCCGAAGCAGATCAACAGCATTGGCACCATTGCCATCAGGGTCAGCTTCACGTCCACATACCGCATCATCTTGCAGACCACCATGACAGTCATGACAACCGCATCGAAAACAGCGATCACTGCCGGTCCGATGGCCATACGGATCGCATTCAGGTCACTGGTAAAGCGGGTCATGATATCACCTGTTTTGTGGGCATTATAATATTCTACATCCAGTGTCTCCAAATGTGCGAACATATCATTTCTGATATCTCGTTCAATTCTTCTGGACGCCCCGAAAAGAAAAAATCTCCACAAAAATCTTCCCACTGCTAAGGTCAGTCCAAGCAGAAAGATACCAAGCAAATAATGCCTGATATCTTCCCAGCCAAAACTCCTTGCGGTCAGACCGTCCGTGATCGCACCCGTCAGCTGCGGTATATAGATATTTGCCATATCCACAACAAACAAAGTAACAATGCCCAGAAAATATCTGACCTTATATTTTTTAATATATTTAAGTATAAAAGATAATGTACTCATAATCAGTTTCCAAACTCCATTTTACATTCAAAGCAGATA
>CAYXQG010000135.1:0-5253 GCA_964467405.1 uncultured Acetatifactor sp.
AAGTATGACAGGGGTACAAAACACATTTGCCCCATTTTCATTGTCCTAAGTAGTATAACACAAAAAACGTAACTCGCAAAGTGTGAATTACGTTTTTTCTAAAAATTTTATTACTTTTGCATAAAGAACTTTTCAACCACTTTTCTAATACACCAGGCCGGATCAATTGCCCTGATATCCTCCGTTACCACGATATTCTGTACGCGGTAAACCTGCCCTGCCGCCTCATATACAATGCTTCCTGCCACATCCCCGGCCTTTACGGGAGCTGTAAGAAAGGGCGCTATCCTGCAGGTCACTTCCACTTTTTCATCCCGAGTCAAAAGCACTCCTTCGGGGGATTGCTTTGTGCATTCCGCCTTATCAATACGTACATATGCCTGCTCCCCGATTTTGTCCGTTTGAGCATTTTTAACAGGCAGACAATTGGGCAGCTTTATGCCTTCTCCCGCTTCTTCAAAAGTGTGATAGGAAAAATTGTCCAGTCCGTAATTCATCAGGAGCCTGGTATCCGTCCACTTATACGATCTGTTATTAGGCCAGCCGCAGGCCAAAAGTGCCACCACAAAGGTTCTTTCTCCTCTTTGCAAAGCCCCCACATAACAATATCCCGCCTGATTCGTAAAGCCGGTTTTTCCGCTGAGTGCTCCCTCCATCATATTCAAAAAACTGTTATGATTATAGCAAAAGAAATTTCTGGTTCCGTCCTGCGAGGAAACAGCATGAGAAGGTGCTCCGGTTATTTTCAGGAATTCCTCCTTTTGGGGAGAGTGCAAAATACAATATGACATAATACGCGCCAAATCCATTGCTGTGGTGGAATGCATCTTTACAAGCTCGTTTCCGTCCCTCTGATGAAAGGTCTCTGTTGCATCCAATCCGTTTGGCGTAATAAACCAACTGTCCTCACATCCCAGCTCCTCTGCCTTCTCATTCATCAGCCCCGCAAAAGCTGCCACTGCCTTTTTGCTCTCCTCAAGGGTATACTCCCCACTGTTTTTATTTCGTAGCTCTTCCTCTAAAAATTTCTTTCCCACATGTTCTGCTACAGCCACAGCCGTATCATTATGAGACTCAAGCATCAGAGAATAAAGCAGATCCTCCAGACGGTAGCGCTCTCCTTTTTTCACATAGAGCTTTACCTTGGGCATGGCCGGTGCATACGAGGAGATATCCACCCATTCCTGCGGATCCGCATTTTCGAGTGCAATAATACAGGTAAGGATCTTGGTGGTACTGGCCATTGGCAGAATTTCCCAGCCGTTTTTTTCATACAATATTCTGCCGGATTCTGCATCCATAAGCACTGCCGCTTTTGCATAAAGTGCGGACGGATCCGGTGCCTGCATACCATCTTGTATGCTTTCACAGGCTGTCGTTTCTTCCCTTTGTTCTGATCGGCCTTTCACTTGCAAGGGACTTACGGCCAGCGAAATAACAACAGCCATCAGCAGGAGAAGCAGTTTCTTTGATCTTTTCACAATCCATCCTCTGCCAGTCTTCCTCATCCCTATATGTATATGCTCAGCTTTTCAAAACATGCAAAAAGGCCCACAAATCGAGGACCTTTTGTCTATATCTTATATATCCAGCTGCAGCTGCACCTCTGCCTCTGCCTGCTGTTTAAACTCTTCCAGCTGGACTGTGCTCATTTCCGGCAGTTCCTCTAAACTCTTTACGCCGAAGCATCTCAAAAACTGCTCCGTAGTGCCGAAAAGAAGGGGTCTTCCGGGTGCATCCATACGCCCCAATTCTGTAATCAGGTCATATTCCAGCAACTTGTTAATGGCATGGTCACAGCTTACACCCCTGACACGTTCAATTTCCGCTCTTGTCACAGGCTGCTTATAGGCAATAATGGAAAGGGTCTCAATGACTGTATCAGTCAGCACCATCTTTCTGGGTGTTTTCGCAATCTTTACCAGATATTCATACATATCTGCCTTAGTACATAACTGAACCGCATCCTCAAACCACACTATCCGAATACCTCTGCAGGCATCAGCATAGTCCTGTTCCATCTCCTCCAATATCTTTTTGGTAGCCCTTACATCCTCTCCGATCAGGCCGGCCAGTCTGCTCACTTCTACGGATTCTCCCATTGCAAACAATACTGCCTCTATAACTGATTTTGCTTTTTCTCTTTCCATCCTTCACCTCGTATATCATACAACCGATTCGATCATAATATCATCAAAAATATTTTCCTGGGATATTATGATCTTTCCGCTTTTCATCAATTCCAGAATCACCAGAAAGGTAACGATCACCTGCATCTTACTGCTTTGTTTTTCTAAAAGCTTGCGGAAACTAAAGTTCTTATGCTCCCTTGCATAAGCTTCCACATATAAGGTGCGCTCATCCATATCCACTTCATCCTTCTCAATGTTTCCGTAGGTACTTCTGATCGGATCGATTTTATTTTCCTGCTTTTTGACCACCATCTTAAATACTTCATGAAGCTTTCGCAGGGATACATCTCCTATCAATTCTTCATAATCCAGGGGCTGACGATAATCAGCAACCTCCTTAGGCAGATCCTTTTTGCGATAAAAATTCTTTTCCGCATCCACCTGCCTGTCGCGCAGCTCATAAGCCATAAATTTATACATTTTATGTTCCAACAGCTTCTGCACCAATTCTGCTCTGGGGTCTTCCTCTTCCCCTTCTTCATTGACTTCCTTCGGAAGCAGCATTCTGCATTTAATATCGATCAAAGTAGCCGCCATCACCAGAAATTCACTCATAACATTCATATCCTGTGCTTCCATCTGTCTGATGTAATCCAGATACTGCTCTGTGATCTCCACTATAGGAATGTCATAAATATCCACCTTATTCTTATCAATCAAATGAAGCAGAAGATCCAAAGGACCCTCAAAGGCCTCCAATTTAACCGGTATTGCCATCCTTCTCCTCTTTCCGCAGCATCTTGCTACGCTTTTTTCTATGGTATCTTTTTTAGATCAATTACGATCACCTCAGCCGGATTAAACAGTCTGACCGGTAAGGTGTGCATGCCAAGCCCTCTGCTTAAAATCATCCTGCTTTTTCCTTCCGTAAACAGACCGCCGTCATATGGCGGGAAAAAACGGACATTGGGCGAAAGGATTCCCCGCCATCCGGGTATCCTGATCATCCCCCCGTGCACATGACCGGAAAGCACCAGATCAGCTCCCCATTTGGCATAAGCTGGAAAATAATCCGGATTATGTGCCAAAAGTACGTTGTATTTTTGAGAATCCGGTTCTCCCAAAAGCCCCGTCATATATTCCTCATCCATTTGGGGTATGGTAAAACGTTTATAATAATATTTATCAATTTCCGAACCATATATTGCTATATTTTGCTCTTCTAACAGCTCGTTTCTGTTCACAAGCGGTTCGATCCCGGCCTTTTTCAAGGCCTTCTCGTACTCCTTCGCCATATTGCCATAGGTTTCAGGATACAGTTTCATCCTGTGCTCGTGATTTCCGTTCGCATAATATACCGGATACCTGTCAGCAAGTGCGGTCACAAGATCTATTGCAACCTGCATACTTTCTCCGGGACGGGCAGTCAGCATATCCCCTGTGATCCAGATTCCATCCGGCTTTTGTTCATCTATTGCCTGAAGCAATCTCTCATTATTCCTGCCAAAACGCTTATTGTGCAAATCCGACAGAACCACTGCTCTGTAAGCCTTTTCTATTCTTTCATCACAGACCGTATGTTTCACGATCACAAAACGGTTCCCGTCATAGAGCATGATCCAGAAAAGAATAACGGCTGCTGCAAAGAGAATACTTATCAAAATCTCAAACATATTATATCCTTTATCAAAATACGGTTATTTTACGCCACAGACTACCACATAATCGTGCATATAAGTGTAACATATTTTTTTCTTATATTCCAGCGCATATTTAGAAATAAAGCAAATACCTGCTCTTTTGCTATATTCCTCCTATTTTTGTGTTACACAAGGAATTTTAAAAAAATTCGGTACAGGTAATCCCCGTAATCCGCCTTTTCCACAGTTTCCGCAAACAGGATATCCACACTTCCCAGCACCCGGCCGTTCAGGGAATATATTGCTTCCCCCGCTTTATCTCCCTGCTTCACAGGTGCCACAAACAGATCGGACAATTCAATCCTTTTTTCCACAGCATCCAGATTATTTCCTTCCATATCCAGATAACGATATTCTCCTGCATATTCCAGGTCAGCCATATCCTGCAGTCCGCCCTTTATCATAACCGGACCCGGTGACTCCTTATTTTCATCCAGGTACAGATCACTGACTGTAAAACCATAGCTTAAAAGTTCCTTGGCCTCATTGAACCGGGTTTTTCCGTCTTCCGCACCCAGTATAACAGCGATCATATCAATATCATCCTTCCTGGCAGTGGCGGACAGACAAAATTTTGCCTTAGCGGTAGAACCTGTCTTTAAACCTGTGGCATAAGGATACTGTTTCAAGAGCTTATTTGTACTGGACAGCGTAAACAGGCTGCTTCCCTGCTTCGTTTCATGAGTGATATTCTCCATCCAGATCGTTGTATAATCATAGATCCGGGGATGCTTTAAGATCAGCTCCCTGCTCATGACTGCCACATCCCTTGCCGAGGTATAATGTCCGTCCGAATCAGTCAGACCGCAGCAATCCTCAAAATGCGTATTTTCCATACCAAGCTGTGCGGCTCTCTCATTCATCTTTTCCACAAATGCTTCCTCTGAACCGGCAATATGCTCCGCCACAGCAACAGAAGCATCATTTGCCGAAGATATAATGATGCATTTCAGCATTGTTTCCAGAGTCTGCTTTTCCCCTTCGGCCAGATATACCTGGGAGCCCCCCATACTGCTTGCATACTCACTGGTAATCACTTCATCCGAAAGATTTATCTTCCCTTCTTCCAGCTGTTCAAAGGTCAACAGTAAGGTCATGATTTTGGTAATACTGGCAGGACTTCTCCTTTCATCCGCATTCTGTTCAAAGATCACTTCTCCTGTAGATGCCTCGATCAATATTGCAGAAGGAGCCGAAATATCCACTGCCGCCACGACATCCATTCGGGGCAAAAGCGTAACTATCAGGATATACAGCCATATAACAACCCGCTTCCTCTTCTTCATACTATTATCACCATATTCCTTCTTTGTAAATCATATGTGCAAACAAAGGAATTATGAGAAGCTGAAGATGATTCACGAAAAAAGTCCCTGGTCAAACAGACCAAGGACTTTGTCTTAGTAATTATTAGTTATATT
>CAYXQG010000136.1:0-4197 GCA_964467405.1 uncultured Acetatifactor sp.
GGACCTCAGGCTGTAAACGTAACCAAGTTATAATTCATTTTATAACGACATAATCAGTAACTCGGTACCTGTTCTTAATATAATGCTTACATTTATTTAGAATTGCAATATCGTTTTATAGGATTAGAAAAAGGACTGCATCTTGCAGTCCTTTTTTTCGTTCGGATCATTCTGCTACTTTCCGAAGTACTTCTTCCCATTTCATGCTGCCCCCGAACAAATCCAGGGCACTTCCTATTGTCACATTCAGTTTGTTATTTCCTAAGGTTTTTAAAAGCTCCAAATCTTCATAGCAGTGTACACCTCCTGCATAAGTAACCGGCAACTTTCCCCACTGTCCGAGCATGGCAGCCAGTTCTTTTTCGATACCGCCTGACCTTCCTTCTACATCCACAGCATGGACCAAAAATTCGCTGCAATAATCTGACAGTCTGTCTATCAAAGCTGCATCTACTACTTCATCAGTGATCTTCTGCCAACGGTCTGTAACGATTTTGTATTGTCCGTCTGCCTTTTTGCAGCTTAAATCCAATACCAATTGCTCTTTTCCCACTGCTTCTTTCAGTCGCTCCAGCCGTTCATAATCAATTCTGCCTCCATAGAAAACATAGGAGGTCACGATCACTTTATCGGCACCTGCCTCCAAATATTCTCCTGCATTCTCCGGAGTAATCCCACCGCCGATCTGCAGACCTTTCGGATATGCCTTAAGTGCAGCTATGGCCTGGGCCTTTGTTTGATCATAATACTCACTGTTTTTCGGATTAAGCAGAATGATATGACCTCCCCTTAATCCTGCATCCCGATACATTTTTGCAAAAAAGGCTGCATCCTGTTCGGAGACAAAATTTACCTCCGCTTTGTTATTAGCATCTGTCAGGCTTCCGCCAACAATCTGTTTCACCTGACCGTTGTGGATATCAATACAGGGTCTGAATTCCATATCCTACCTCTTTTCCTCTTATTTCTTTTTGTAAAATGAATTTATCATGTATAATTGATCACCTTCGATGCATACTAAAATCAGAGTCAAGCAATCTCAAAAGGAGGTACGAAAAATGCATTTCAAAAATAAATCAAAATTTCTGGTGATCCTTGGCTTACTCATGGTTTACATGTGCATAGCAACTGCATGTACAAGAAATGACGATAATGGCAATGATTCCGGCAATATGGCCGGAAGCCAGACCCATTCACCGTCTCCTTCTCCATCTGCGTCACCATCTGCACCTGCAGGAGAGTCCATCAATGAAAATACCGATAACAATGACCCGTTATCAAACGGATATCATGGTTCTGAAGGCGGTCTTATTGACGATGCCGGCAATTCTATCGGCAATGTGATCGATGATGCCGGTAATACGGTGGGAAATGTGGTTGATGATGTAGCTGACGGTGTTTCCAATGCCGTAGATGATATAACAGGCAATAACGGCACCAATGCAAACACAAATAACCACAGCACTACTTCCACTACCGGAAACGGTTCCCGTTAACTTACAGAATCGAGCAGAAAAACTGCTCGATTCTTCATTACATATCTGTATTTATTACATGACTCATATCATACATACCTGCCGGCTTTCCTGCAAGGAACTTTGCCGCCTGTACGGCTCCCTTTGCAAAAACCGCCTTAGAATATGCAGTATGCGAAAAGGTGATCACTTCATCAGCCCCAGCAAAGATCACATCATGGTCTCCCACGATCGTGCCTCCTCTGACCGCACTGATGCCGATTTCCTTTTGACTTCTCTTTTCTCTTCTGGTGCTTCTGTCGTAGACATACTCGTAAGCATTGTCAAATTCCTCATTAATGGAATCTGCCAGTGCAAGTGCTGTACCACTTGGTGCATCCACCTTCTGGTTGTGATGTTTTTCAACAATTTCTATATCAAAGCCTGCCGGAGCCAGAACCCCTGCAGCTTCCTTTAACATCTTTAACAACAGATTGATACCCAGGGACATATTTGCTGATTTTAAGATTGCTATCTGTCCGGAGGCCTCAGCTACCTTGGCAAGCTGTGCTTCACTCAGTCCTGTTGTACACAATACACAGGGCAGCTTCTTATCCACGCAATACTCCAAAAGCTTATCTGTAACTGCTGCTGTGGAAAAATCAATCAATACATCCGCTTCTATATCACAATCCGAAATATCTGTAAATACAGGATAGGAATTGTGACCGTCATCCACAGGGTCAATGCCTGCTGCCATTTCAAGATCTGCATCCTCCGCTACCAGACCGCTGATCACACGTCCCATCTTGCCGTTACAGCCATGCATAATTACTCTTATCATTTCGTATCATCCTCCAAATATGACGCATTTGCACTGCTTACAGAATGCCATACTCTTCCATGGCCTTCTTCAGTCTTGCAGTATTTGCCTCTTCCATCTCAGTCAGAGGAAGACGTAAACCGCCTACCTCCATTCCCATCAGATTCAATCCCATCTTCACAGGAATCGGATTTACCTCGCAGAACAATGCATCTACCAGATCTATTGCTTCCAGCTGAAGTCGTGCACTTTCTGCCACGTTGCCTTCAAAGAACTTTGCACAGATATCATGTGTCTGCTTGGGAGCTACATTGGAAAGCACTGAAATAACACCCTTTCCGCCCAGTGCCAGGATCGGTACGATCTGATCATCATTGCCTGAGTAAATATCTACAGTTCCCTTTGCCAAAGATGCAAGCTTGGTAATCTGGCTGATGTTGCCGCTGGCTTCCTTAACACCTACGATATTTTCACAGTCATTGCAAAGTCTGACAATGGTAGCAGGCAGGATATTGCTGCCTGTACGGCCCGGTACATTATATAAAATAATCGGTATTCTTACGGCATCCGCTACTGTCTTAAAATGTGCATACAGACCGTTCTGTGTTGCTTTATTGTAGTAAGGAGCTACTAAGAGAAGTCCGTCCACACCATACTTTTCAGCCTCAGTAGACAAATAAACCGCTGTTTCCGTACAGTTAGAACCGGTACCTGCAATAACCGGCACTCTCTTATTTACTACTTCCACACAATATTTTATAACATCCAAATGCTCCTCATGAGTCAATGTAGATGCCTCACCTGTCGTTCCGCATACGATGATCGCATCCGTGCTGTTTGCAATCTGATATTCAACAAGCTCTGCGAACTTCTCATAATTTACACTTCCGTCCGGGTTCATGGGAGTTACGATTGCAACACCTGCTCCTGTAAAAATAGCCATATTATCCTCCATTCTGCTGCCTTTGCAGCGAAACAAATTTGATGAAGGGGTCCGCCTCCTAAAAATAATTTTCCGGAATAAAAAATCGGCTCCATATGCGCCGACATCCTACCAAAATATTTCTATTCTGACCATATCTGATAGCGCCCCATCTAAAATATAGATGACAGTCATACAGCTCTTAACTGCATGCCCAAGAATCGACCTTCAGGACATCTCTTCTTTCGGCGTGTTCCCCTTTCCCTTCTTCGTCTCTTGTGCCTGTCACATCAAAAGAATTACTTATGAAATACGCAACCTCTATCTTTATTTTGTTAAAGACATAATAGCATTGCAGGATTTATTTGTCAATGCTATTATGTCAATCCCTTCCGGCCTTTCTTACTCGTCTTCCAAAAGCTCCAGCTTGCTTACGGAAACCTCAAAAGCTACTCTTTTCTCTACCTCGCTCTCACTCAGCTTCTTCATATACTCCCTGCTCTGAATACGTCCCCAGACAGCACATCTTTCTCCTACTCTGAAGCTGCTTGCATATCTGGCATTTCTTCCCCAGCAGATACATGGAATATAATCCGATTTACCATATGGCCTGTTCACAGCCAGAAGTACATCTGCAATTTCCCTTCCGAGAGGTGTTTTTCTGTAAATCGGTTCCTTACAAATATATCCGTCCAAATAAATCTGATTGGTCTTGGAGCTTTCCTCCACATAATCTACAAATTCAATTTCTCTGGCAAATACAGAAAGCACCAGTCTGTTTTTACGTTCCTCATGTCGGTTATAGGATCTGAACTGACCGTTTACGGCCACATACATTCCTTTATAATCACCACTGACATCGATCAGTCTCTCCGAAACCATGAGCGGGATCACATCATAGCTCTCACTTAGGCGCTTCACTCTCATGTCCACCAGATAAAAACCTTCCCCGAAAATTTCATGACTGAAGTTAAAATCACCTACGATTTCTCCCATTA
>CAYXQG010000136.1:4207-5248 GCA_964467405.1 uncultured Acetatifactor sp.
CCTTATCTGTCATCTTTGTTCTCCCTTCTTACACCTTAAGATTTTTTCGATAAAAATCATCCCCTAATAATTTCTATCCGTAATGTCATATTATTTATACACCATTTTGCGCCGTCAGAACACTGAAAAATATCGCATGAATCAACAAATTATCCCGGATTCATCCTTATTTCGAGTCTGTCGCATTTTAATGCCTTCTAAGCATCCTTTCCAAAAATAAGTCCAAAAAGCCCGAAGTTATCAGCTTTTTTCACCTTGCACAGCAGAAAAAATGGTGCTATACTGTTACAGTTTGTAGGATACAAAAAATCGGTTGACAAAATAGACTATTTGCCAACTTCTTTCATCATTTTTATGTAGAAGAAAGGGTTTTTATGAGACAAAAAAGAGAAGATATCAGAAATGTAGCGATTATTGCGCATGTAGACCATGGCAAAACCACACTGGTGGATGAGCTTTTAAAGCAAAGCGGTGTTTTCCGTGCAAATCAGGAAGTGGCAGACAGAGTCATGGACTCAAATGATATAGAAAGAGAACGTGGTATCACTATTCTTTCCAAAAATACCGCAGTTATGTACAAAAATACAAAGATAAATATCATTGATACACCGGGCCATGCAGACTTCGGCGGAGAAGTAGAACGTGTCCTGAAGATGGTAAATGGTGTTATCCTGGTCGTAGATGCTTTTGAAGGTGCGATGCCTCAGACAAAATTCGTCCTTCGCAAGGCTCTGGAATTAAAGCTTCCCGTAATTGTCTGCATCAATAAGATTGACCGTCCGGAAGCAAGACCCGAAGAGGTTATTGACGAAGTTCTTGAGCTGTTCTTAGAGCTGGATGCAGATGATGCACAGTTAGACTGCCCCTTCATCTTTGCTTCTGCCAAGGCAGGTATTGCTTCCCTGGATATGGAAGAGACCGGTACCAGCATGGAGCCTTTATTCGAAACCATTCTGGACTATATTCCCGCTCCGGAAGGCGACCCTGATTTAGGTACCCAGGTACTGATCAGTACCATCGATTACAATGAATATGTAGGAC
>CAYXQG010000137.1:0-5246 GCA_964467405.1 uncultured Acetatifactor sp.
CTTACCTACTACCTCATTTACTTCAGGAATTTCCACCAGTCGGAAGTGGGTAGCTGCAACCTTAAAATTTTTCTGTCCTTCTGCTTTACACTGGAAACCGGCTTCTACACTGTTTGGATTATTATTTCCAAGATGCAGATAGTAGTATTTACCATTCAGCTTTGCCCGAAGGGAGAGAACATATTCTGTAAGAGCCAAATTGTTTCCGGAAGTATCTGCCTTCAGCACCTCAATATCCTGTGGAGTATCAGTCATTCTAAAGTCCAGACTCCCATCGACACTTTCCCGGAAAGTCATATACTTACCGACATTTGCTCCGGAAGTTGCAATAAGATGATATACACCCGGCTTATCTGTCTGTTCAAAATACCAGCCCAAAATACCATCCGGATCAACTTCAGGCGCAGCCGGATCAAAGTCACCCCCATTCACAATCCCCTGAGGTATACGAACCGCTGTCTTATCGGTCTGCGAAGCTACTGCCGGCGGATTAGCATTGTTATTATTATTATTCACTGCAACAATGTATGCTGTCTTTCCGCCCAGATCTGTTGCCAGAATCTCCTCCCTGACTTCAGAGAGAATAAGGTTCTGTGCATTATTTCCGGGATTATTATAGGATGCAAAGGAATGATTGCCGTCAGCATTAAATGCCAAACGTCGTCCGGCATTATCAGCTCCTGTTCGTAATGTGACTTCATAGTCAGTATCTGTCGCCGCATTCACATAAATATTTTGCGGATTAGCACTGATATTCACAGTTTGGCCATTAGCCGATACATTTAAGTATTGAGCCGGATTCGAATCCTTCACTTTTATATAGTAATCGTTCGGGACGTTTGCATTATTTCCTGTTACAAACTCCCATTGTACTTTATCAAGAGAGCTGACCGTCACCGTACCTGCCGCAACATCCTTTGTCATATCGATACCGGCACGATGAATAAACTTGTCAGTATTAGGATTTATGACGATTTCTTCAGATGACATGGTATAAGCCGCAACATCACTGGATATTACCAAAGTCATTCCGGCCAGATTATTCACCCGGTCATTTTTCACTATATATGTAACCGTCGGATCACCCTGCTCATATTCGTTATCTTTGCCTGTATATTCATACAGTAAGAACTGATTGTTCGCATCCGTAAATTTTCCCTGCCAGGTATGGAATTTATCACCGCCGCCGTCACGGTTCAGATAATAATAAGCAACATTTTTGATTTCGTTTGCTGTAGCACCTACATCCTGTGTATTATTTACTGCACAGAATGCTACGATATTGCTGCCTGCAGCATCGTCCTTCATGGCATAGATCATCTGCTGGTTCTTAAATTCCTCTTCAGAAAGAAGCTGCGTGGTGATCGCCACATTGTTACGAACTAACTGAAGATATTCGCCGGTTGCCACATTTCGGATATAAACCCTTCCCTTATGATCGGTTGGTAAAAACTCCCAAAGCAGATGCTTGTTGGCATTGACATAGATCTGATCTTTTTCACCCTCTGTATTGGTATCCAATACCTGCATACCTCTCAGCTTGTCATTGCCGTTGCCGTCCAGATAAGCATAGCCTGACAGAGCATACTTCTTATCTGCTGTAACGATCATAAACTGCTTTCCGGAATTCACAATTTTGGTCAGTGCCTTATGTCCGTCTATGGTAAAGCCACTGGTCTGGGGTTTATAAATGGTACCTGTATATACTCCGGTCTCCACCTGTACCACTGCAAAGGTTGAGAAACCGTCTGTTTCAAAGGTAACTACTGTTTCAGTGACTACTTCGCCATTTTCATCCAGTACACGCTCCTCCGTTATCTCTTCCTCCTGAGGAACTGTTTCTCTTGCGGAGAAAAGGCTGAATAAAGAAATTGCCTGAGCATCTTCTTCGATCTTGGAGTCTGTCTTAACTGTAACTGCCTGTTCTTCAATGGTTACATTCTCCAAAACCCTGGCAGAGGTATCGTTTTCATCATAATGGAGCACTGCCACCTCTGCAGTGGGATCTACCACCTGCTCCTTGAATCGGATCACTACCTTTGCTCTGTCGCTGACAGGCAGGTAAGTGCCTTCTGTTGTATAAAAGCTGATATCATAAAGCCGGATGCCTGCTACATTTCCTTCGATGGCTGCCTCTGCTTCCTGTACCAGACTTGCATAGCCTGTATGTTCTTCACCGATCGCCGTAACGATCAGTTCTGCGTCTGCAGGAATCCCGCACTCCTCCGGGATTTCTACTTCCACCTGTACCTGTTCATCTTCATAATGATATACATAAGCCGGAAGCTGGCTGCATTCCTGTGTATGTACATGTTCTTCCTTTTCGCAGAGCAGATCGCCTCTTTCATAGCAAAGTGCACTGTGTACATGATCCTGCGCAGTGATCTTGCAGTTTAACTTCTGCATATAGCAAAGATCCGTATGTACATGGCCTTCCTTCAGACAATAGAAGGTTTGCTCCGGCATCGTTGCAAAGCCTACAATGCGTTCATCACTTAACAGATAAGAGGTGCTGTCTACGCAGCCGCCCTTATATCCTTCCGGTGATGAGATCTGTGTCATATTGGAGGGATAGCTGTTTTCCCCAAGGCTGCTGTCTCCGGCAGATACTGCCGCATCATTGCCTGATACTGTATCATCACTGTCTGATACAGCTTCCGGCAGCTGTACGGACAGTGCCATTACAGCAGTTTCGTTCAGCTTCCTGTCTGAGCTTCCGGTATTTCCTTCAATGGCAAGTACCTCCAGCACACCGGATTCATCCGTTGTAACACCTGTAACCAATCCTACACGGTCTGCTGCTGCATCCCCGTCCGTATCCAGGAAAAGGATGTCTCCTGCTACGGGCAAATATCCTTCCCGCAGGGTATGGAACAATTCTTCTGCCTCTAAGGTGCTCTTCCACAGCTCGCAGTTAACAGATCTGGGATATTCCTCCTCTGTCAGACCTGCATGCTCCAGCACAAATGCCAGGAAGGTACTGTTCCAGTCTCCGTATTTTTCTCCTGCCCACGCGCCATAGCGTGTGTAACCCTGCAGGGTATTATCTTCACCGATCACAATATTGCGGGCACTCTCTGTATAACCTAACTGGCTCTCTGCAATAGCTACCAGGTCATTGGCATATACCCCTGAGAGCTGTTTGGGCAGGGTACCCTCCCAGGTCGATGCAGTTTCTACATCTGCCTCCGTGTCAATGTAACAAAGTACATCATCATGGGCATGCTCTGCCTTGTCACAGGTTAATCTTGGTGTTTCCCCGATCATGACATAGCAATCCTGTGTATGGATGTGTTCTTCCTGTCCGCAGGTCAAAGGTACAGACATAGTAATAGCCGGCAGTATAAGAGCATATGTCGTACAGAATACTACTATAGCCGCCATAAAGGTTACGATCTTCTGCCAATTACGTTTTCTCTTATGTGATTTGTTTTTGCTTACAGCATCTTGCAACACATTATACTTCATCCGGGTAAAGTTCCCCTTTCTTTATTTTAAACTCCCCAAGCCCTCCATGGGCCATACACGATATACTACTTTTCCTACTACCTGTTCCTTGCTGATGCAGCCTACTGCAGTGCTTCGGCTGTCCACCGAGGTGGTTCTGTGGTCTCCTACCAGAAACCATGTATTTTCCGGCACCTGATACGGCAGCTCGATGTCGCATTCCCCCAATGCTTTCTCGACCACGTACGGTTCCTCTAATAATTGCTCGTCCACATAGATGTTGCCGTCCTCATCAATGTCCACCCATTGTCCCGGACCTGCGATACATCTCTTGATCAACAATCGGTTGCCCAGATAAAAAGCGATCAGATCACCGGTTGTGAAGTTGTCTCCCTTAATGGATACTACGATCTCACCCTCATTCAGAGTAGGTGTCATGGACGTACCATATATCTGCAGTACAGGCATCCACAAGGTTGCTACCAATACTGCCACTGCTGCTACCACGATCAATGTATATATTGTGCTTCGCAGCACTCGGTTATATCTTTTTTTATAATTTTCCCTTTTTAACTCCGCCTTTAACTGATCCAGCTCCGGCCTCACTTCAAGATGTTTCTTCCTCTTACTCATGTACCTTGTCTTTCTGCTCGGACTCTGCCGATGCGCTCAGCCCTGTTTTTTCCTCATACACGGCCTGCGCTCTATTGATTAATTTCTTACAATATTTATGGGTCTTGCTGCGAAGGCTGTTGCTGTATGCTTCCGCCTCTGCTATGATGGCGTCTGCCTTTTCACGGGCTTCCTGTTCCATCTGCTCACAGACCTGCTCCTGTCTGCCGCTTAACTCCCTGATATTTTCAAGGTACTGCTCTGCTGCCTTCTCCGTGGATTCTATCACTCCGTTTAACAACAAGGCTGCCTCAGCTATGGTACCGGCCTTTTCCAGATTGATCTGCCGGCTTTGCAATGCAGCTTCTGCTTCCTGCAGCCGACTGCTTAAGGCCTCGTTTTCTTCTGTCAGTGCGATCAGCATCTCCAACAGCTCACTACGGCTCATGTGCTTTAATTCTTTACTGGTCATATCTGTACTACCTCAGGTTAGTTGCTGCTTTGTAACGCAAAAAGGAAACAAGACAACATTTATCTTCTTTCCTCGGTCGTAAGTAACACATAGATGTCGATTATATACTGTTTAGCAAGTGACCGACGTTACAATTATATTCATAAATCTCGAAGAATTTTAGCATATCAACGTGAGAAAGTCAATATATTTTTTTCATTTTAGAATTTCTTAAATTTTTAGACGTCTGAAATAAGTATTTCACACCTTTTCTGTCTATCCTACTACTTGTTTGTTAATTATATCACGATTACATATGTCTTTGCAATAATGTAGCAAGTACCTGACCCCGGAAAAAAATCGAGGTAACGTATCACTACGTCACCCCGATAAAACCAGCAGACCGGATGCGCTGCCTACCGCATCCTATTTCCAGTATTGCACCATATATGCCTGTGCTGCTTCTTCCGTAATAGAGAATTTATCCGCCAGGCGCTTTCTGGTTTCCCCTGCCGAAAGTCCAAACTCCTGGCAGAGCTCTACCAGAGGCTTGATACCCTTGGCGAAGCCCTGGGATATACCCTGGGTTATTCCTTGGGCCATTCCCTGGGATATTCCCTGAGCCATTCCTTCTTTCCTATAATCATCCATTCTTTTCTTCACATAATCCAGGTGAACTACCCATTGTCTAAAGCCAATGGGCTTCCTGCTTCGCAGACCTCGCAACCTACTATCT
>CAYXQG010000138.1:0-5226 GCA_964467405.1 uncultured Acetatifactor sp.
GAAAATAAGGTTGATTTTTCCAAGAGCAGAAATGTTATTATTGCAGCATTGATCCTGGTACTTTCTATTGGTATCAACTATAGTGCAGCAGGTGCGATCGCCTTTACTGTAAGCGGTATCACCATCAGTCTGTCAGGTCTTGCAGTAGGTGCATTAACAGGTATCATTTTAAATGCAATCCTTCCCGGTAAGGATTATTCCTTTGATGAGGAGCTGCCTACGAAGACAGGTGTTGACTTTGCTGTGAAAGGTTCCAACAAATAATAGAATATCGGTTTATTGATTGGCGCTCCTGCTTTTTGCAGGGGCGCTTTCTGTATTTTTTGACATACCCATCCTTTCTATGGTACAATTTCATATATATGCTGAACGGAAAGAGAAGCAGCTTGCAGGAAAGGAACAGGATTATGTATAAATGGCCTTATGCAAAGGAACCCTTTGATTTTAAACTCTTTGTTTTGTTATTTATAAAGAAAATATGGATTGTGACAGGTGCTGCCCTTATGGGTGTATTATTGATCGGCGGAGGGTATTATCTGAAAAATGTAATCCTTGGCGGCCCACTGGAGTATGAGATTACGACCACTTATATGGTGGAATATAATACTCGTAATAATGAAACCGGGGAATTATATTCCTATATCAATTCCGCAACCTGGGGAAGTCTGGTGCAGACAGACTGGTTTGTGGACAGGGCGTGGGATCATGCGACTAAGGACGGAATGGTGCCCGAAACCTATGGTATCGAGAAGAAGGATTTGAAAAACTTCTTTTATGCAACAATGCCCTCTGATCTGCGTATACCTACCGCTACGGTCACAACAGCTTCACAGGAATTGACGGTTTTGCTGGACCTGGCTTTGCAGCAAACCTTTACGGACTTTGCCGATGAACAGCCGGAAATGGATGGAATCAAGGTGCTTGATAAAACACCTCTTGCTGTTGCAGATAAGGATGTCCGTACTCTGAGAGCATGTATTCTGGGGGCGCTGACAGGGCTTTTCCTGGCAGGTTTTGCGATTGCTCTTTGGATCATATGGGATGATTCCGTATACCTTCCGGAGACCTTTACCTACCGTTATGGTCTTTTTATGGCAGGTGCATTGGGAAAGGGAAAGGAATTGCCGGATGCACAGGAGACAGCTAATATAGAACATCTTTTCCCCAATATGGACAAGGGGATCATTTTGTCAGTCGGCAGGCTGTCAGATCCTGAAAAGGTGCTTGGTGCTTTGGTAAAAGAAGGCTTTTCGGAGTTGATTTCTGCAGAAAAGCTGCAGGAGGAATCGTATGAAAAGCTTCGAAATGCCGGTGGTGTTCTGTTGGTAGTGGAGGCAGGAGCACACAATGCCGGGGAGATCGGGCATGTGTTGCATGAACTGCAGCTGCAGGATATTGCAGTGCAGGGTGCATTTTTGTGCAATGCAGATATGAGGCTTTTAAATGCCTATCGTTATAACAGAAAGTAAAGGAGTCGGCATGTTTGTATATATTACATTATTCCTGCTTGTAGTGGGAATGGGCCTGTTGGTAAGAAACAGGGAATATGTCAAATTTCATATAAACCGGACAAAGCGCGAAGAGCAGCTGCAGAACGGTATGGACAGACAGCGGGCTGCCAATATTTGCTGCGCTGCCGCAATCTTTATTCTGCTTGCAGCGGTATCTGCCTGCAGGATTGCTGTGGGTAATGATTATTGGGGCTATCGTTTTCAGTTTAATCTGATCATGCAGGGACGCCATGTGTCCTATGAATGGGGCTTTAATCTGGTAGTCTGGGTGATACAGTCCTTACTTGGATATGATAATTATCTGCCTGTATTTGCAGTTTTTTCTATTGCAACGGCCTTCTTTTTTGTAAAGGCCATGTATGACCAGGGAGAATGGTTCGGTGCCACGGTTTTTTTGCTGATGACCAATGGTTATTACTATTCCAGTTTAAATTCCGTACGTTATTATTTCGCATTGGCAGTGGCAATGTATGCCATGAAGTATGTACTGCGCAGACAGTATGGTATATTTTTGTTGTGGATCTGTTTCGCAGCCTGTTTTCACAAGTCCATATTGGTGGTGATACCGATCTATCTGGCAGCACATTGGTTGGCAGAACATAAGCTGAACAAATATCTGTATCTGGCAGGCGGGGCTTTCCTGGCAAGCATGCTGCTGTTTCAGGATTTTTACAGAAGGATCATCTTTTTCTTCTATCCCTATTATGAGGGCTCCGTTTTTGATAAGGTGGATTTTTCAGTGACCAATATAGCCAAATGTGTTGGCGTACTTGTGCTGTGTCTTGTATTTTACAAAGCTGCGATCGGGGATCATATACAGAATCGGTTTTACTTTTTCCTGAATCTGGCAGGACTTGCTACCTATACCTGCGGATCCTTTATTCCGGAGGTATCCAGGATCGGTTACTATATGATCGTATCACAGGTCTTTCTGATCCCCGGTGTACTGATCCGTATTGAAAAGAAGGGCTGGAGGATTTTCTGGACAGTCGGTGTAGGGATTGCATTTTTAGGATATTTTGCATTGTTTTTACATTCTGCATATGATACAAGTATCCGCCTGTTGCCTTACCTGAACTGGATTTTTGATTAGACCTTGTGACGGAGGAAGAAAAATGAGGATATTGTGGGTTTGTAATATTATGCTGCCGATGGTAGCAAGATATTTGAATAAAGAAGAAAATAACAAGGAAGGCTGGCTGACCGGGCTGGCAGATATGATCCTAAAAAACAGATCGGATAATCAGATAGAGCTGGCAGTGGCATTTCCGGCACAGCAGGGCCTGTGCGAAAAAAGCATACAGGTGCCTGTAAAATATGGCTCCGAAGAAGAAAGCGGAGTACTGACCTGTTACGGCTTCTTAGAGGATACGGCACATCCGGAGTGCTATTCAAAGGAGCTGGAGGTACGTCTTCAGGAGATCATTCAGGATTTTGAGCCGGATGTGGTTCATTGCTTCGGTACGGAATATCCTCATACACTGGCAGCAACAAGAGTATGTCCCCGGGAGAAAATACTCATTGGCATACAGGGCTTATGCAAATTGTATGCACAACGCTACCTGGCTGATCTGCCGGAACGGGTAATACGGCGGGTTACTTTTCGTGACTGGCTGAAAAAAGACAGTATAGCCATGCAGCATGAGAAATTTATCCTGCGGGGAGAGCATGAGGTAGAAGCGATCCTGAATGCCGGACATGTTACCGGAAGAACATGGATTGATAAGGAATTTTCTACAGGCGTCAATCCTCAGGTACAGTATCATTTTATGAATGAGACGCTTCGCAGTCACTTCTATGAGGGTCGATGGCAGCTTAAAGAGTGCAGAAAGCACAGCATTTTCTTAAGCCAGGGAGATTATCCCATCAAAGGCCTCCATTACATGCTGAAGGCCATGCCGGATATATTGGAGCAGTTTCCGGATGCCAGGGTATATGTAGCAGGAAACAGTATCGCGAATAACAGCACATGGAAGGATAAGATCAAAATATCCTCTTATGGTAAATATATTCTGGAATTATTGAAGGAGTATCATTTGGAGGAGAAGGTGGTATTTTTAGGAAAACTGAATGCACAGGAAATGAAGGCACAGTTTTTAAAAAGCAGTCTGTTTGTATGTCCTTCCGTTATTGAAAATTCACCCAATTCCCTGGGGGAAGCCATGTTGATCGGTATGCCCTGTGTTACGGCGCAGGTGGGAGGTATCCGCTCTGTTTTCTCAGACGGTGTGGATGGAATTGCTTATCCCGGCTATGGGGCTGACTGCTATGAAACGGAAGAGAACAAGGAACGGGCCCAGGCTTTGGCTTTGGCTAAGGCAGTGATCCGTATGTGGTCCGATGAAGAACAGATGCTTCTTTATGCTGCAAATGCTTCGGAACATGCCCGAAAGACTCATAATGGTCAGGCAAATTATGAACGTTTGGTAGAAATCTATCAGGAAATAGCAAAATAAACGGCCTGCCGGCCTGTTTATGCATAAAGGAGGGCGTATGAAAATAACCTTTGTATCAAATTATATCAATCATCATCAGATTCCTGTCAGCAATGCGTTTTATGAGCATCTGGGAGAGGATTATACATTTATACAAACAGAGCCCATGGAGGAAGAGCGTATTCGGATGGGCTGGAATCCGAAGGAGGTACCGGCTTATGTAAAATATGCTTATGAGGAGCCTGTATATTGTCAGCAGCTGGTGCTTGACAGTGATGTGGTAATCTGGGGAGGACTGGAGGATGAGACAATGCTGAAGCCCCGTCTTGCAGCAGGCAGACCGGTTATCCGCTACAGTGAGCGCCTGTATAGGACAGGACAGTGGAAGGCGATCAGTCACAGAGGGCTTGTGAAAAAGTACCATGACCATACACAGTACCGTCGAAGCCCGGTATATCTGCTTTGTGCAGGTGCATTTGTAGCTTCTGATTTTCATATTGTCAGGGCATATCCGGATAAGATGTTTCAGTGGGGATATTTCCCGGAGTGTAAGCACTATGATATGAATCGGCTGATGCAGGCAAAGCAGAAAACAGAGATCCTTTGGGCGGGACGCTTTATAGACTGTAAACATCCGGAGTTAGCAGTAGAACTGGCGGAAGAGCTTAGGAAGAAAGATCTGGATTTTCATCTTACCATGATCGGTGACGGCGAACTTTGGCCTGTGATAAAAAAAAGTATTGAAGAAAAGAAGCTGGGGGATTCTATAACCCTGACCGGTTCCAAAACACCCTCTCAGGTGCGTGAGGCTATGGAAAAGGCGGGTATTTTTCTGATGACCAGCGACCGGAATGAAGGCTGGGGTGCTGTTATGAACGAGGCTATGAACAGTGGCTGTGCAGTGGTGGCAAACCGTATGGAAGGAGCAGCCCTGTATCTGATCAGGCAGGGAGAAAACGGATATTGGTACAGAAAAGCACAGGCAAAAGTCCTGGCAGAACCGGTGAGCAGACTTTTAAAGGATGAGAAGCTGCAAATGCAATTGGGATGTAATGCATATGAGACCATTACAAAGCTTTGGAATGCGGAAACAGCAGCGGAAAGATTGCTTGGAATGTGTACGGAGATAGCAGCAGGCAGGGAGCCGGAGCCATGGACAAGCGGCCCCTGCAGCAAAGCAGAGATAATAAAGGAGAGAGGTTAGATGTCTACCCCATTGATTAGTATTATAATTCCTGTATATAATATTGAAAAATATCTGGAGCGCTGTGTAAAGAGTG
>CAYXQG010000139.1:0-1659 GCA_964467405.1 uncultured Acetatifactor sp.
AAACTCCACTCAATGCTTTGCATTGACGGAATAAAACATATCTATAGGCTTCATCTATTTTACCTTGTGCTTTTAATTTGCTGATAAGTTCGAGATCAAGCTTTAGATCATCCTTTACAAATGTGACATTTTTTAGAATTTCAGGTTCAAAGCCACCATCTCTAGAAGACAAAACTCTAAATCCGTGGGGAAGGAAATCATGAACTTCCATAAATCTAAGTGCAACAATTCTATTGAACCAAGTATATGCAAATTCTTCAATAACGTACTTGTATCCTTCTCTTTGAACAGTAGAAACAATCTGGTCACGCTTGCTCTTTAAATCTGCAGGATATGAGTTTGGATCGCCGTCAATGATTGTATAGTCACCAACTCTTCTTGCTTCTTTTATTTCTTTTTCGGAGTTAATTCCAAGTGTTTTAAGTGCAATTTCAATTTGCTCTTCAAGGTTATTTTTCGCCCATTCTGCATAGGCTTGTAACGCTTTTTTATCCATAGTTCCACTCCTTAATCAAGATCGATTTCATCATTATTATTCAATGCTTTTTCAAGTTCAGCCTTTATATAATCGATAACAGATTGGATATCGTCTTGTGTTTTGATTTTCTTCTTTGCAGTAGGAATGCACTCGATAACTCTAACTGTCTTACGTCTTACAGTAGGAACCACAGGAGCATCTTGTCCTTCTTCTACTTCAGCAAGAACCTTTTGAATGAACTTTCTATAGTCTCTTACTGTGTTTTGGCTTGAAAGAATATAAGAATCCAAGTTAGGAGTTTTCTTAGAAATAGTGTTATTCCAGCTTACATAGACATGTTCTATTTCATCGTATTTGTCTTGAATACGAACTTTTTTCTTATCTGAAATATCAGTTGAAAGTGCAGCTTCAAGTTCCTTTTTGATTTCTTCTTTATCTGCGTTAATAGAACGAAGTGCTCTTTGGAACTTAGCTTCTAAGATTTGGTCTTTAACATCGTTTGCCTTGAATACAAGGTTGTTTAATTGACTCATCTTAGAGAATGGTACAGTCATTTCCAAGATTGCAGTCATCTCAGAGATAACAGGAGCAAGGTCTTCTAATCCGCCAAACAGAGAGTTGTTATCGTCATACCATCTTACGATTTCAAGGGCATCGTTATAAACTTTTTGTTGGCTAGAACCATCCTTATAAAATGCTTCCAATTGCTCTAAGATTTCAGCATTATCTTCTAACGATTCTTTTCTAGAAATGATTTCGTGGAAGATGGTAGCTGTATCGTTTGTCTTTGTGATTGCTTCAACGTCTGCATAGATTGCAGGAATACATTCAGAACCAGCAAACTTCTTGCCGCTATACTTGATCTTTAAGTTAGACAAGAATGTCTTTTTAGCATTAAAGAAATCAAGAACTTCATTCTTCATATCCACTTCCTTCATAGGAACAGATACAGAATAAATATTATTCATGATAGTTTTCACTTGATAAAGAATAGCGTCATCGATCTTTTCTTGAGTTCTGATAACCATTGTGTCAAGACCATTTTTCTTTACAAAGTCATTTTTAAATCCATATTCTTTAATGTTTACAGGAACCTCATGTCTAGAAATTTGCACTGTTTCTGCTTTAAGAAGTGTTGCAATCATGCCTAAAACATCAAGGTCTCTCCAACCATAAGGTTT
>CAYXQG010000139.1:1759-5224 GCA_964467405.1 uncultured Acetatifactor sp.
ACTATTGTTTCTCTTGAAGATAGCGATTCTATTAGCTCTGATAAGTTCTGGGATAAATTCACCCTGAGTTAAGTCGATAATCAATGCATTATATCTGGCAGATTCAGTAGCAAACATTGTCGCATCACTAATACCAGAGAAATTTGTCATAACCTTAATAGTTATATTATCTGCTGCATAGATACCTTTGTTTTCATCGTCAACGAATCTGTTTAACGAGAAATCATATCTGTTTTTATATCTTAATTTAGTAAGTTCAAATACTTTGTCATAAACAATTTCAAGGATAGTTCTCTTAACTTCACCTTCGTTATAATCAACTTGGTTAATTTGCTTATTTACATCTTGTTCTGCATTAGTTAAGAAGTCGTATTCATCACCATTCTTTTGGATAAGAGTCTCTTTTTCAAGACGTTTTAAGCTTTCCGCAATGTTGTTCTTTAAGACCATTTTATCTTCATCCAAAGACTCAACCATCAATGTTGCGATTCTATTCAAAGTAGCAGGCATTTCCTTCACATGAAGAATCATGAAAAGGACTCTTAAAACTCTGATATCAAAGTCGTTCAATGTAGGCTTTTTCTCGGCAGAAGTGAATACAGTCTTAATGTCCCAGTCGATGAACTGTTCTATAGTAGAATAGAAACTATCAAACGGTACAAGGATGTTAGTGTTGGATTCAGCATACTTCTTAGCAGAATCTTGGAAAGCAGAAAGAAGAGATCTTTCAGAGTGTGCTAAGTGTTTACCTTCTGACATACCATGTTCACGAATTGCAGTAAAGACTTTTTGCAACAATTCAAATTGGTAAGGTACAAAAGGATAAACATCTCTAAATTCATCAGAACCCTTATACCCACTCCAAGTAGGAGAACCTTCGAACATAATAAGGTTAGAAATCTTGTTTGCATTTCCTTCGTACAATGATTCCAAAGGAAGTACAGCAGGTTCTTTCTTTTCAAGAATACGCTTTTTGATAACCTCACCGGCTTCTGCACCAGAAAGAAGGATACGAGTATCAAATCGAGCCTGAATCTTAGAGAAGTCTTGTTGTTTATCTTTTGTAGAATCAATCATTGCTTTAAGTTCTTGTTGTGAAGTAACCACAACCCAAGCTTGACCACGACAATACTTACCTAAATCTTCAACACATGTTTGAAGGTTAAGCATTAGTTGAGTGTTGTCACCAATGAATTGACCTACTTCGTCCATTAAGAACACAATTCTTGTTTTATTCTTTTTGCAGTATGCATCAACGATTTTTGCAAACTCTTCAGTAGAGTTAGTATAGTTTGTGATTTGATCATCCACATATCTTCTTGCATCTTCTTCCGGAATGCCTCTAACCTCAACAAGAGACTTAATAATAAACGTTCTATTAAGTGCTGCTTTGGAACGATTAGCTTTCCAATTACGATGAGAAAGTTCTTCAAACTTAGCAATAAATTTATCTAATGTGCCTTCCTCATCAAGCATTCTTTCAAGGTCCGCTACCCAAGGTCTATCACCACAATAACCTACAGATTCATTGAATGCACGAAGCATAATGTCCATAATCGCTTGTGTTCTATTTTTAGAGTCAGACTTTGCCTTAGAGTCAATATTGAAAAGAACGACTTTATTTTTAGCTGAAGCACATTTTTGCATATCAGCAAGTAACATTTCATCGTGAATTTTATCTCTGAAATATTCAACTGCCTTCATTCCGGCAACTTCTTCGTTTTCAAGGATATATCCTAAAATTTTAAGAAAGTGAGATTTACCAGAACCAAAAAAGCCAGTAATCCAAGCCGCCATTTTTTCAGTAGGATTAGCTATTGAGTCACGATACTTTCTAAAGAAAATCCTAAATTGCTTAGTAATTTCTTCAGTACAAACGTACTCTTCTAATTCCATCCATTTTTGTTCTTCGTCTTCATTACCTATAGTTACAACGCCTTGAATACTTCTATCAATAGGCTTTTTAAATAAATCCTTAATAATCATTTGGTTAATCTCCTTTCAACTAACGGGAATGCCCTGTAATAGTTATCATCATCCAATCTATCAAACAATCTCAACGTCATCGCCTTCTTTGTTTCATATCTTCCTGGATACATCATTACCACAGGATTACGTTTGAATATGTTTTGTAGATTGTTCAAAATAGTATGGCTTCTTATTACCGGGTAAGACTTTCCAACCCCTGTAACAAGGATAATTTTAGTTCCATCATCTTGCACCGCTTTGAACTTTTCCAAGAAGTCATTATCTGTTTCTTCTACAGACAATATAGGCTGGAAGATTTCTGATAGCAAGTGTTGTTTATCATAGTCTTTCTCAGCTAAAATCACATCTTCTGTATAACCTTGTTCTTCTATTATTTCAAGCATCATTTCATAAAGGTCAAACTCCACTATATCAGGGTTTCTTCCTTTCAACTTCTTAATTTCATTTCTTATAATCATTTCATCTTGAGGACTGTAATCAAAAATATAGAATTTCATATCATTTGCAGTACCGTATCGTGTTAGCGATTCTACCGAAATCATTCGGTCTTCTAACTCGATAAACCTATCATTAAGACTTCTTTCTCTCATTCTTTAGTCCTCCCCTAGTAAAGATTGTAAATATTCTTTATCATTTATCAATCTAATGTGTTCTTCAACATCCGGATGAATCATGGCTTTCTCAACAGCTATATTTCTCTTTACTCTATACCCAATACCAGACTCAACAAGAATGTTTCGATAGCCTTTTGCAAGTTGTTCAATAGTGAAGTGTCCCCAAGTCGAGACGATTACATCCGATTCTTTCTTCGCTTCAAAAAATGTTTCAAAATCATCTATTGAAATATACTTTTTATCACTAAGCAGTGCATCTCTATATACCTCAAATAAAAAATCGAAGAAAAGTGAATCACTCTTTGCAATTGCATAAACAAGAATAAACTTTGAGGTGATTACATCTCCATCATAAAATTGATGTAAAAGATATTTATCAAGTTGAATCAATCTATCGTAGACTACATTAGTAATTTCTTTCCTTCTCTGAATAGAATCGATTTCAATATAATTATCATTATAACATTTATCAAAAACTTCGTTGCGATCTAGACCATCCAAGATTAATTTAGCAACTTTTTTTGCTATTGTATATTTGAATGGAGTTTTCTTAATCGCAGATGAATAAGGCTTTTTATTCATAGGACACCTCCGAATTATAGTATTATTTTTTTATATTATACACCACGACACCCTTTTTTGTCAACAGAAAAGCGTTCCGTTTGAAATGAAATTTTAATGTATTTGTTTCTTTTTTAGTCAAAAACCTATCGTTTCGCTGAAGCACCTGTTGTTTCGTTAATGAGACTTTTGTTTCGTAGTACTATGGCAAAAATAAAAAAACCTGCAAAAGTGCCAAATGATACTCCTACATACAAGGCTAATTAATCTTCTAGGGGTGTCGAAATAATCGTTCTAACAC
>CAYXQG010000140.1:0-5219 GCA_964467405.1 uncultured Acetatifactor sp.
AAACTCATCAGCAGTGTTGCCATCATAACGGATGCTTGCAATGGTCATCTGTGTCGAAACCTTATTTGTCAATGCATAATATTCTTTATGAACTTCAAACTGCTCTTCGCCGCTCTTTGCTTCATCAAATTTCTTGCAAAGCTGCTTAAATTCTTCCTCTACCTGCTTAAAATCCACGCGTCGGTAGGGCATGTCACAAAACTTCATACAACTTCCTCCCAATATACTAGGTACTGCATCAGAAGGTCCGGGCCTTCCACGCATACCTGCACTCATAATATCATAGCTGTTTTTGTCTGAAAAGTAAATTGTTTTCACATAAAATTCATCATATTCCCCACATGGTGCAGGTCTTCTGCCCCTCTATCTTATAAAATTGGTCCAAACCGGTGCTTCCTTCTTCGGCAGACTGACACCCGCATTTCTGCCGGCCTCCATACATTTCAGCATATACGCCATATTTCTGCCAAGTATACGCATGGTCAGTAAGCCTTCCTTATCCTCTGCCACCTGCTCCGGAGTTGCTCCGTGAACCATATTCCAGTACCTGGAAGATACCACCGGCATCTGACTGATGGTAAAATACTTCATCATCTGGTCAAAGGCTGCCGTGGTGCCTGCTCTTCTGGCAGAAAGCACACAGGCTGCCGGTTTTAAATAAAAGCTGCTGCCGGCTGAGTAAAACAATCTGTCCATAAAAGAGGTCATATTGCCGCTGACTGCCGCATAATGCACCGGACTGCCGAAGATAAAGCCATCCGCCTCATCACACATTTTGCGGATCTTGTTTACCACGTCATCAAATTCACAGCTTCGTGTCTCCTTACAGCCTCCGCAGGCAATACATCCGCCAATGGGTTTATTTTCAATCCAGACGATCTGTGTACCAATCCCTTCCTCCTCCAGGGCTTTTGCTACCTCCTTCAGTGCTACATATGTACAGCCCTCCTTGTGGGGGCTTCCGTTGATCAATAATACCTTCATCCTTTTCCTCCTTACCATATCCTGTTTGATCTGCCCGATATGCCCTTGATACTCCTTGTATTATAAAGTATAATATGCGGGAATACCAGTACTTCCGCTTTCTTTTGGCATACCTTTTCCGGATCTGCCAAAAGCGGGAGCTATAATATATGATAGGAAACGGAGAAGTCATATGAATGAATTGTTAAGATTATATACGGCCTTTTTCCGCATAGGCGGACTAACCTTCGGCGGCGGTCTGACCATGCTCCCCATGCTGACCTATGAGCTGGTGGAGAAAAACGGCTGGGTAACGGAAGAAGAGCTTCTGGATTACTATGCAGTAGGACAATGTACGCCCGGCATTATCGCAGTGAATGTATCCACCTTTGTAGGCTACAAAAAGAAGGGTCTGGCCGGTGCGGTCTTCTCTACCCTGGGCATGATCACCCCTTCCCTTGTTATTGTTTCCATACTCGCACTGTTTCTGGACCAATTTATGGGAAACTCCTTTGTAGCCCATGCTGTAGGAGGCATCAAAATCGTGGTCTGCGCCCTGATGCTTAACACCGTGCTTACCATGGCAAGGAAAAATCTGATAAGCACGGTTTGTATGATCATTGCCGCAGCAGCCTTTCTGCTGGCCTTATTCACGCCCCTGCCTACCGTACTGTTGGTGGTGCTTGCCGGAATCCTCGGCATCCTTTTGTACAAGATGGGAGGTATAAAGCCGTGAAAGTTTTTTGGGAATTGTTTTATGAATTTTTTCAGATCGGTTTATTTGCCATAGGCGGCGGTCCTGCCACCATTCCTTTTTTAATGGATCTGCCCTCCAGACATGACTGGTATGAGGTATCGGATGTGGCCAATATGCTTGCTGTCAGCGAAAGTACTCCCGGTCCCATCGGTATCAACATGGCTACCTATGCCGGTTATAATGCTGCAGGACTTGCAGGCGGCATTGTGGCAACCTTTTCACTGGTACTGCCCAGTCTGATCGTCATCATACTGGTTGCCAAAATTCTGGATGCCTTCAGCAAGAATCCCTATGTGAAGTCTGCCTTCTATACCATTCGTCCTGCAGTTACGGGTCTGATTGCTACCGCAGTTTGGGGTATTTGGAATACCACGCTCTTCACCGGTCAGGACGGCAGCTTTCAATTTCCGTTTTTTTCCGTAGTATTGGTTGCTGTTTTCTTCCTGTGCATGAACCACAAAAAGCTGAAAAAGCTCCATCCTGCATTTTGGATTCTGTGCGGTGCGGCAGTTGGAATCCTGTTTCAGATGTGACCTCATATACAAAAACCCCGGAGGATCTTAAACCGGCCCCAAAATCTGACTTTTGGGGCCGGTTCATTCCTCCGGGGTTTTTAACTATATGACATTTTTAAGCTGCCTGAGATTCATACTCCCAACAGTCCCTGATCTTTTTGATCGCAAGGACTGCAAATGCCGTCATCAGGATCATAAAAGCATAGGTTAATGCATATGTGGTATTTTGGGAAACCGCATCCTTCAGAAATGCAGTGCCAAGACCGCTGAGGATACCGCTTCCCGTATCCAATACGGTATGGAAGGCAAGGGATATGATAACCCCCTTCATGGTCTGCTTCTTCGCCACAAAGTAACATACAACCAAAGACAAAGCCAGATGGCAGATCATTGTTAAGATCCTTTCAAATCCTGCCAGTCCGAATACATAAGCCGGCGTATCCGTCAATGCACTCTTGGCTGCATAGAGCCCTGCTGCATCTGCACCCGCTGCCAGAGTTTCCCCGATCACGCTGTCATAGGTACCGCTATTGATCATAGTCGCATAAAGCAGGTTGGATATATAGGTAATGCCAACCAACAGAATCGCTTCCACACTGCCATGACCAAGGCCTGCTGCCACACCCCGTTCAAAGGTCAGTCTGTCACTTAAAATACTTGCCACACAGACTCTTCCCATTACCTCAAAAAGTCCTGCCGTAAATCCCAGGAATATTGCATACAATATATAATGCTCCCCTGCAAATTCCTGAAATCCCTCAAATGAGCTCAACACCGACAAAATGGGGCTTCTTAAAAACAGCTGGAATACTACAAAGCCTGCTGCCCCCAAAAACCATGCACTCACAGTCTTTTCTCCCCTGTTTACCATAGCATAGGCAATGATCAGGACCACCGGCAATACCAGGGTGATCACCAGGGTAATACTCATAAACAAAAGCGACAATTCACTTACCATATTGAAACTCCTTTTTCTCTGTTACAGATCAGATTTTAAAATGTAATATAACACGAAGCCGCCCAAAAAGCAAGCTAACCGCCCCGCTGCATTCAAGAAGGGCACGAAAGCCCCCCTGCTTTCATGCCCTTCTCTATCATTTTCTATCTCCCTTACCTGAAAATCAAAATCTCTATGCCCACCACATATTGCCGGCATTTTCAAAAATAATGGCATCCTTTAAAAATGCAATTGCCTTCTCCAGACCTTCCTTTGCAGACATCAGACCATCCTCATGCTCTATACTGATCGCACCGTCATAGCCTACTGCCTTTAAGGTGCTGATGATATTATTCCAGGTTTCTGCAGAATGACCATATCCTACCGTTCTGAATACCCAGGCTCTGTTTAGGATATCCCCGTATTCCTGTGTATCCAGCACACCGATCCTTGCAGTATTTGCCTCATCAATCTTTGTATCCTTTGCATGGAAATGATAAATCGCTCCCTTTAACATTTTGATGGCTTCACAAGGATCAATGCCCTGCCAGAATAAATGACTGGGATCCACATTTGCACCGATCATATCTCCGACTGCTGCCCGCAGCTTCAAAAGCGTAGACGGATTGTATACGCAAAAGCCCGGATGCATCTCAAAGGCGATCTTTTTGATTCCGATCTGCTCTGCCAGCTTTACAGTCTCCTTCCAATAAGGAATAATGACCTCATTCCACTGCCAATCTAAAATATCCAGATATTCAGGCGGCCATGCACAGGTTACCCAGTTTGGATTCTTAGACTCCTCACAGTCACCGGGACAGCCCGAGAAACCAATGATCGTATCCACACCAAGCATAACTGCCACCTTCATGGCATCCACAAATTCCTCATGGAAACGCTTTGCAATTTCCTTGTTCGGATGTACGGGATTGCCGTGACATGCTACTGCAGACAGCTTCATATTGTATTTTTTTAAAAGTGCTTTTAATTCTTCTGCCTTTTCCGGATTGTTTAAATACTCCTTCGGATCTAAATGTGCCTTACCCGGATAACCGCCTGCTCCGATCTCCAGACTATCCACTCCCAGGCTGCTTAAATATGCCAAAGCCTCCTCCAGTCCCATTTGATTCAGCACCGGAGACATTACTGAAAGTTCCATATACTCATATCCTTTCCAAAATCAATAGTGTAATAACAGTTATTCTGCCCGGCTACTTTATACCTCGGGAATCTCCAAAACCAATTCCTTTCCTGCCTCAGCAGATCTGAAAATACCATCGATGATCGCCTGGTTATAAATGATCTGAGAGGTCGGTACCGGTGCCTCACCGTCATTTTTGATGGCATCTAAGAAGGAACGGATCTTCATATCAAAAGGATCTCCCTTGGTCTTAATGATCGGGATCTCTGTTTCTGTCTGCTGACCGCATACCTCATGATAGATCTTCATAGCTCCGCCTACGGAACCGTTCCAGCATTCTGTGGAAGGAATCCTTAAACCGCCTTCCGTACCCAGAAGGATCGTATCACCGGGTGTATCCATATTCATTGCCCATGCAATACGGAAATCCAGCACGATATCCCCTTCCAGACGAACAAATGCTGCTGCAAAATCGTCCACCTTAAACTTCTCTGCATATTCCGGTTTGCCCTTTGCCACATAATCACAATAATCGGGACGGGTACCGAAAAAGCTTGATTTATAACCGGAAACGGTAAGAGGCTTCGGATAACCGATCGCATTTAATACCATATCCAGTGAATAGCATCCGATATCACCCAGCGCTCCAATACCGGCTGTTCCTTCCTCTATAAAGGAGGTACCGTAAGGAGTTGGAATGCCCCGTCTTCTGCCGCCGCCTGTCTGGATATAATAAATCTTACCCAATACACCTGATTCCACGATCTTCTTGATCATCTTCATATTTTCATCAAATCTGGGCTGGAAGCCTACGGATACGATCTTTCCGCTTTCCTTTTCTGCCTTTCTGATGGCAACTGCTTCCTCTAAGGTAACACACATAGGCTTTTCCAACAGCACATGCAC
>CAYXQG010000141.1:0-5214 GCA_964467405.1 uncultured Acetatifactor sp.
AACTGGAGCAGGAACTGGGACGGAGGAAACCGGGAGGTGATCATGGAGCAGGGTATGGCGGTGCGGACGATTGGGAGAAGCATTTTCAATACCTGCTGCCTTTTTGGAAGGATGAAAGATACATGACAGTGGAAGGAAAGCCCTTGTTTCTTATTTATAAGCCGGAGCAGATCGTTGATATACATAAAATGACTGCATATTTTAGGAAAAGAGCAGCAGAATGCGGCTTAAAGGGTTTGTGTCTGGCCTTTCAGTTTCCCACCTACTATGCAGATATGTATTACAGAAAGGATATTTTTGACTACCGCATCGGTTTTGAACCGGTTTATTCCAGAAATGCAGATCGGCTTAAAAGGCCGGGAACGGCAAAGAGGGTGAAGCTTCTTCGCAGCATCTTCGGAGAAAATGCAGTTTCCCTGTATCGCAAAATAAGAGGAAAGGGGCTGCAGACTGTTTCCCGTAAACCGGGAAATCTTTCCCTGTATTTCTATGAGGAGACATGGGAGAGGATATTAAAAAATGAATGGACACAGGAGTTTTTGCCGGGAGCTATGGTGGACTGGGACAATACACCCAGAAATAAGCATGGAGTGCTTTATGAAGGCTTTTCGCCGGAAGGATTTGAAGGATATATGAAGCGACTGATCAGACGGGCCAAGCAGGAGGAAAAGCCCATGATCTTTATCAATGCATGGAATGAATGGGCGGAAGGAGCTTTCCTGGAGCCGGATGAAAAATATGGTTATGAGAAGCTGGAAGCAGTGAAAAGAGCATTGGAACAGGAAGAAGGGTGATGCAAAGTATGGAATTGGTCAAAAGTCCAAAGGAATGCTGCGGCTGTGGTGCCTGTGCCCTTCTCTGCCCGAAGGGGGCTGTTACCATGCAGGAAAACAGGGATGGCTTTCTCTATCCGAAGATAGAAAAGTATTTATGTATTGATTGCGGAAGCTGTCTTCGGGCATGTGGTTTTCGAAACGGAGAGAGAATCGAGTCCTTCAGGGAAACCTATGCAGCCTGTGCAAGGGATGGGGATTGGAGACAGTCTGCATCCGGAGGCTTGTTTGCAGGTCTGGCACTGGCTGTTTTAGATAAGGGCGGTGCTGTATTTGGCTGTGCCATGGTATATGAAGATGGCAGGCTGATACCCAGGCATATGTGTGTCCGGGAAAAAAAGGAGCTGACCAGGCTGAAGGGTTCTAAATATGTCCAAAGCCGGATGGGAAATATTTATACAGAGGTGCAGGAAAGACTTCAGGAAGGGGACAGTGTGCTTTTTTGCGGCACGCCCTGTCAGGTCATGGGTTTAAGGAGCTATTTGCAGAAGAACTATGATAATTTGTACACGGCAGAGCTGGTCTGTCATGGTGTGCCGAGTGCGAAGCTTTTTCAGGACTATATTGCTTCTGTTGAAAAAAAAGAAAAGAAAAAGGTCATTGACTTTCAATTCCGGGATAAGAGTCAGGGCTGGAGGCTGTATGGCAGCATGGTGCTTTCGGAGGAAAACGGCAGGAAAACAAAGAAATTTTTTGAGCCGGAAGACTCCTCTTATTATCAGCTGTTTTTGAGGGGGGACACCTATCGGGAAAGCTGTTATGATTGTCCCTTTGCCTCCGTGTACCGAAGCGGAGATATTACAATAGGAGATTATTGGGGGATTGAGCTGGTGCATCCGGAGTATCTTACAAAGAATGGAGGAGCCTTAGAGGAGCAAAAGGGAATTTCCTGTCTGATCGTAAATAATGAGCAGGGCAGAAGATTGCTTGAAAAATACGGACAGGGTATAGAGCGGTACGCATCTTCTTATGACAAGGCAGCCCGATATAACGGTCAGCTTCTCCATGCATGTGACAGGAAAAAGGAGAGGGACAGGGTAATGGTTCTTGCCGGACAGGGGTATGAGCAGGTGGAAAAGTGGTACCAAAGAAGGCGCATAAGAAGCAGGATACAAAGAAAGCTAAGAAGTATGGTACCTGGGAAAGTCAAATATGGAATCAGAAAGTTAAATAAATGGTGCAGGGAGAGGAAAAAGTATGCCAAAGGTGAGCGTGATCGTACCGGTATATAATGTAGAACGGTATCTTGACAGGTGTATGGAAAGCATTCTCCATCAAACCTTTCAGGATTATGAGGTGATCTTAGTTGATGACGGCACAAAGGACAGCTCAGGTGCTATTTGTGATGCCTATGCTGCAGAATATGCCTTTGTCCGGGTCTTACATAAAGAAAACGGAGGACTGTCCAGCGCCAGAAATGCAGGTATCAGGATGGCAGCAGGAGAATATCTTCTGTTTGCAGATTCGGACGATGTACTGCATAAACAATGCATAGAAGTCCTGTATCAGGAGCTTTTGGCATACAAAGCAGATATTGCCATGGGTTTTCACCGAAGATTTAAAGATGGAATCCCGGTGACAGCAAAGGAGGAGCTTGGAGAGCATGCATGCACTTCCTACAGGGGGATAGAGATGCTGGAGCTCTTTTTTGATCAGAATATCCGGACAGCCCAGCTTGTTTCCGTATGCGGTAAATTATTTAAAAAAGAGCTGTTTGAAATACTCAGATTCCCTGAAGGACGGTTGTTTGAGGATGAATTTATTTCCTACAGACTGTATGATAAGGCACAAAAAATAGTATGGACAGAGGCGGAGGTATATTACTATTTTCTCAATGAGGCAGGGATCACACAGAATCTTACCCCGGAAAAAAGGCTTGATGAGTACGATGCCCAATGGGAACGGCTTCTCTTTTTGCAGGAGAGAGGGCTGTATGAGCTGTATCAAAAGGCTCTTTTATATTTTTTGAAAACAGCCCGGTGGGATCTGATCGAATGCAGGAAAAGGATAAAAGAAGGGGAGTACGGAAAAAAGAAAAGCTTCCTGTGGCAGTATACAGAGGTGTTTAAAAGAGCAAAGCAGGAAAAGCTGCTTTGCTTTGAGAGGGATTATGATTATTATGTTCTGGGCAAACCGCAGTGGGTATTCTATTACAGAATAAAGAGATTGTGTTTGAAGATTGCAAAAAAAGGCTGCGGCAGACTTTCAAAAGGGGGTACTATGCAGGAATGGACAACGGTAATCCGGCCGAAAAACGGACTGTTTGATCTAAGATTAAAAGAACTGTGGGCATATCGGGATCTGATCCTTATGTTTGTAAGGCGTGATTTTAAAACCATGTATAAGCAGACCATCCTGGGTCCTATGTGGGTCCTGCTCACACCGGTTCTGACTACCCTGATGCAGGTGCTTGTTTTTGGCAATATTGCGGATATTTCCACGGATGGTACACCGCCTTTTTTGTTTTATATGGCAGGTAATACAATGTGGCTGTATTTTTCCGGATGTCTGACCAAGACGGCGTCTACCTTTACGGCAAATGCAGCTGTCTTCGGAAAGGTCTACTTTCCGCGGTTAGTAACACCCATTTCTATTGTGCTCTCGCAGCTGATCTCCTTTGGAGTGCAGTTTGGGATCTTTGGGACAGCAGTATTGTACTATACCATGCAGGGGAGCATATGCCCGAATGTCGGGATTTGTCTGTTTCCACTTTTGGTAGCAGAGCTGGCACTACTGGGCATGGGCTGCGGCATTATTATTTCAGCACTGACTGCCAAATACAGGGATCTGGCAGTATTGGTCACCTTTGGTGTACAGCTGTGGATGTATGCCAGTGCGATCATCTTCCCGGTTTCCGGACTGGCTGAAAAATGGCAGGCCCTTTTGCTGTTAAATCCGGTAGTGCCTGTGGTGGAAGCATTCCGCTATATATTTACAGGCAGGGGTGTACTTTCTTTTTCCTGTCTGGGTGTCAGTGCTGTGCTAACCCTGGTTATACTGGCAGTCGGTGTGCTCCTTTTTAATAAGGTGGAAAAAAACTTTATGGATACAGTTTAGAAAGAAGGCGGCTTAGGAATATGGCAGATGAATTAGCAATCAAAATAGAACATGTAAAAAAACAATATCAGCTGGGAGTGATCGGAGGCGGTACACTGCAGGGAGACCTGCAAAGCTGGTGGGCGCGCATCAGAGGAAAGGAAGATCCGAATACAAAGCTTGGTGCTGCAGATGTCAAAAAGGGAAGTTTTCTTGCCTTAAAGGATATCAGCTTTGAAGTAAGAAGGGGAGAACGTCTGGGCATCATCGGAGGAAACGGTGCAGGAAAATCAACAACCTTAAAGATCCTTTCCAGGGTCACGGCACCTACGGAAGGAACCGTTTATATCAATGGCAGGATCAGCAGTATGCTGGAGGTAGGCACAGGGTTTCATCCGGAGCTTACGGGCAGGGAGAATATTTATTTAAATGGTGCCATTCTTGGTATGAGCAGGGAGGAGGTTAACAGGAAGCTGGATGCTATTATTGATTTTTCAGAGTGCCGGCAGTTTATCGATACGCCGGTCAAAAGATATTCCTCCGGCATGTATGTGAAGTTGGCCTTTTCTGTGGCTGCCCATCTGGATTCGGAGATTTTGATCATGGATGAGGTGTTGGCAGTGGGTGATATGAAGTTTCAGCAGAAATGCCTAAGAAAAATGAGTGAGGTCGCTGCAAGGGAGGGCAGAACCGTTCTTTATGTCAGCCATAATATGAATACGATCAGACAATTGTGTGACCGCTGTATCGTGCTGCACAAAGGACGGGTTATCTTTGACGGTGAGGTAGAAAAGGCAATTGCTGTTTACATGGATCAGGAAAGAAATGAGAGCATAAGCATTGATTTTACGCACACAGAGCGTCCGCGGTGGCTGCTTAATCCCCAGATAAAGCTTTTATGGGCAGAATATATGGAAAAGGAGTCTATCCGCTTTCAGGCTGCAGAGCCTGTTCGGCTGCGCCTTAGGTGGCAGAATCTGTTTGATGTGAGTGATGTGGGACTTCGCATCGAAATATGTTCTTTGGAGAATGTGGGCATTGCAGTCTATAACCTGTTTGATTTTTATTCGGGAAAAGCAGGGGAGCTAGGGGAAGCAGAGCTGGAGCTTGACATTTCCTTTTTAGTACAGGCAGTTTACCGGATGAAATATACCTTTTTTTACAAGGATTCTGCAGGAAACAATCAGGATATAGATTTTGTTTATGGTCTTTGCTTTGAAAAGGATATGCTGGATGCCGGGGAAAAGATGAATTGGAATACCGGAAACTGGGGCTATATCTGCCTGCCGGGACCTGAAATCCGCAGACTGGAAGGAGTGGCCGGATGTTAAAGAAGCTTGCATAT
>CAYXQG010000142.1:0-5199 GCA_964467405.1 uncultured Acetatifactor sp.
TGGAAATGCCGTATGTCTTGGGGATCGTGATTGCTCCTTGCAGAGAAGAAATCAAAAATTACTGGAAGAAACACCATCTCCCGCAGTAAATGACAGGCAGCGTCAAAAAATGGTTGAAATGGCAGTGGCAGCTGTGAAAAAAATCGGTTATGTTGGTGCCGGTACGCTTGAATTTCTGCTGGATAAGGATGGTAATTTTTGGTTCATGGAAATGAATGTCCGATTACAGGTGGAACACTCCGTTACGGAAATGCTGACGGGAATAGATCTTGTCAAATGGCAGATTCGCATAGCAGCCGGCATACCGTTGAATTTCTCGCAAAATGATATTAAGCTAAGTGGTTCTGCAATCGAATGCCGTATCAATGCAGGAAACTGCGGAACATTGAAAATGCTCCATGTTCCGGGTGGTCCGGCTGTCAGGTTTGATACTTATTTGGTTAACGGTACGGTGGTATCACCGTATTACGATTCGCTGCTGGGTAAACTGATCGTATATGCTAAAACAAGAGAGGAAACCATTCGTAAAATCCGGGCAGCACTGTGTGAACTGGTCATTGATGGAATACCGACCAATATTGAAGAACAACTACGGATCGTTGAAGATGAACGCTTTACATCCGGAAATTATGATTTAACTTTTATGAGAAACAGGTGATGAAATGGCGTTATTGAATTTTTTAAAACCTAAAAATCTGTTAGAAGAGGGGGGGCGCACTTCGGCTCCTGTCCAGCGTGATGCCGGCGAGCCGGAAAAAACATGCCCTAATTGTCACAGGGATATTCCGTTAAGCCGTCTTTGGGCAAATGGGCTGGTTTGTTCCTGTGGTTATCATTTCCGTATGAAAGCACGCCAACGCATTCAAATGATTGCGGACAAAGGAAGCTTTCATGAATTGTATTCCAATCTGCAGGCGGACAATCCATTGAACTTTCCGGGATATCATGAAAAGATAGAAACTGTTCGTACGGCATGCGGTGAGAAAGAAGCTGTCATATGTGGTACTGCTGTGATTGGCAGACAAAAATGCTGCTTATTTGTAATGGAACCTTATTTTATGATGGGCAGCATGGGAAGTGCTGTCGGTGAAAAAATCACTTTGCTGTTTGAGTACGCCATACAGCATCGTTTGCCGGTTGTTGGATTTACGGTATCCGGCGGTGCCCGTATGCAGGAAGGATTGCTCTCTTTGATGCAGATGGCAAAAGTAAGCGCAGCTGTAAAACGTCATAGCGATGCAGGATTATTATATATGGCAATTTTAACCGATCCCACAACCGGCGGTATAACAGCAAGCTTTGCCATGGAAGCGGATATTATCCTTGCAGAGCCGGGAGCAACGATCGGTTTTGCAGGCGCAAGAGTGATCGAGCAGACAACAAGGAAGGCACTTCCAAAAGAGTTTCAAAAATCAGAATTTGTTTTGGAACATGGATTCATTGACAGTATCGTTTCCCGTTCCAATCAGAAAAAATATTTGGCTGAATTGCTGAAAATACACAATGGGAGGACAATTTCATGAGGGAGGCTGCTTTCGAACGTGTAAAACTTGCCCGAGACAGCAACAGACCGACCGGGCTTGATTATATAAAAAATATTTTCAAGGACTTTGTCGAATTTCATGGTGACCGTCGTTATGCAGACGATCCCGCAATTGTTGGCGGTATTGCAAAACTGAACAATATTCCCGTGACGGTAATTGCGATTGAAAAAGGTCATACCGCGAAGGAACGTATTTACCGTAATTTCGGTATGCCCCAGCCGGAAGGCTACCGAAAGGCATTACGTCTTATGAAACAGGCAGAAAAGTTCGGCAGGCCTATCATATGCTTTGTGGATACATCCGGAGCATATTGTGGAATTGGTGCTGAGGAACGAGGACAAGGACAAGCGATTTCTGAGAATTTGTTGGAAATGTCTACTTTCTGTGTCCCTATTATATCTGTTTTGATCGGCGAGGGAGGAAGCGGCGGTGCGCTTGCACTTGCAGTAGCGGATCGGGTATGGATGCTGCAAAATGCAGTATATTCTGTCATTTCTCCTGAAGGATGTGCAAGCATTCTCTGGAAAGATCCGGGTAAGGCGGCAATGGCCGCAGAGAGTTTAAAACTGACTGCCGAGGATGCAAAAAGTCTTGGCGTGATTGAACGGATCTTATCAGAGAATAGCATAGGGAAAAAGGAGTTTTATGACCGGATTCGTATTCTTTTGGCAGAGGAAATCAATCAGCTGTCAGAGGATGCTGATTTGATGCAGAGCCGATATGACAGATATCGGAATTTAGGTGTCAGTGCAGTGATCAAGGAGTAATTATGAGTGTATACAAACAGTATTGTAATGAAATTGTCGATGAAAACGGCAGATTAAAGAAAATAACACTTGAATATCCCGACAACTTTAATTTTGGTTATGATGTTGTCGATAAGATTGCAAATGAGACACCAGAAAAACGTGCGCTCGTATGGTGTAATGTTGAAGGTGAGGAACATATATTTTCATTTGCGGATATAAAAAAATACAGCAATCAGATGGCAAATGTGTTTCGTAGTGCGGGAATCGGTCATGGAGACCGTGTTATGTTGATTTTGAAGCGTCACTATGAATATTGGTTTGCGGCAGTTGCTCTGCATAAATTAGGGGCTGTAATGATTCCTGCAACCCATATGCTGACGGTCAGCGATTTTGTATATCGTATCAAAGCTTCAAAAGTAAAGGCGATTGTATGTAGTACCCAAAACGAGGTGCCAGAAAAAATCACTGCAGCGCTCAAAGAAACTGACATGACAGTGAAGCTCTGGTGTGTTGGAGAGGAGGCAGAAGGTTTTGAAAATCTGACAAATGCCATGAAATGTGTTTCCGAAGCTTTTGAACGTATGCCGACTCAGGTCACAGATCCAATGATGCTGTATTTTACTTCCGGAACTACGGGTTATCCTAAAGGTGTAATTCATGATCACAGCTATCCACTTGCACATATCGTTACAGCAAAGTATTGGCATCAGGCAGAGGATAACGGCTTGCACTTTACAGTAGCGGAGACTGGATGGGCAAAAGCTTCATGGGGGAAAATATACGGACAATGGCTGGTTGGCAGTGCGGTTATGGTATATGATTTCGATAATTTTGAGCCGAAACAATTAACTGCTGTGATTAATCGCTATGGAGTAACCTCCTTCTGCGCTCCGCCTACCGTTTATCGTTATCTTGTGCGCAAGGGCATTCCTGATATGCCAACACTCAGACATGCAACAACAGCAGGGGAAATGTTGGCACCTGAAGTATTTCGTAAGTTTACGGAACGCACCGGACTTCAACTGTGCGAAGGATACGGTCAAACGGAGACTACACTTCTGATGGCTAATTTCAAAGGCTGTGATGTGGTAGAAGGCTCTATGGGAACGCCTTCTCCATTTTATAACATAGAGCTTCGCGGAAAAGATGGCCGGCCGGTTGATACAGGTGAGGTTGGTGAAGTGGTTATTGTGCCGGAAAAAGAGAGAAAACAACCCGGTGTGTTTTCGGCATATCTTGACAATGAAGAACAGTATCGCTATGTTTGGCGTGATGGTGTGTATCATACAGGCGATGCGGCATATATGGATGAATACGGACGTTATTGGTTTCACGGCCGGTTTGATGATATTATCAAGACAGGCGGATTCCGTGTAGGCCCGTATGAGGTGGAAAATGTACTGATGGAACATCCTGCTGTTGTGGAATGTAGTGTGATCGGTGTGCCGGATTCACTTCGAGGTCAGGCGATAAAGGCTGTAATTGTCCTTGGTGCAGGATATAATCCTTCACCGGAGCTTGAAATGGAAATCAAAAATTTCAGTAATCAAAAGCTGGCTGAATATAAGTGGATTCGAATGATTGAGTTCGTAACCGAAATGCCTAAGACAATCAGCGGGAAAATCCAAAAGACTGTACTTCGCAGTCGAAAATAGATGAAGTTATGTGAGTATAGATGCTGTGGGTGAGGACAATGCACCAAAGGAACAAGCGCTAGTATTCGATGCGCTTGAATAATTTAAACGGATTCACAGAAAAACAAAATTCCGTCACAATTTCATGCTATAATACAATACGGATTTATATACAGTCCCATTGGCAGAGATAGAAACTCTGCAAAAGGAGATATTATGAATAACACACTAAACAATTTGGAGGAAATACTTGGTCAGCAAATCTGCGGCTTTCATCAGCTGGTATTAACACCCACTGTGCATCTGAACTATGTCAGCCGCAATTTGTGTGAATTGCTTGGCGTTGAAGAAAAGGAACTATTGGATGATAATACTGATCTTTATCAGCAACTGGTACATCCAGCAGACCGTAAAAAGTATTCCGAATTTATTCAAAGAATAATTCAAAAAGAACAGGCTCTTACCGGTGAGTATCGTCTTGTAAAAAAGGATGGGACCATTATCCATGTAAGAGATACTGTCACGCCTAAGATACTGGATGACGGAACGCTCATCGGACATTCTGTTTTAACGGACATAACCGATATTAAAAAAGAAAAGGACAATCTGCAATTTCTGAATAAAACAGTTCCTTGCGGATTTTTAAGATATACATGTGAAAAACAACCGAGAATTACCTATATCAATCCCCGGATGATCGAGCTTCTGCGTTTTCCCGAAGCAAAAGAGGGAGAAATAGATTATTTGGAAATGTATAAAAGTAACATCTTTTTAATGATCCCAATGGAAGAACGCCGGAGATTTTCAAAATATCTTAATCGTGTTTACTCTGCAGATGCGCCTGTCGCCGGAGATATGACCTTGATTCGTTGCGACGGAACCCGCGCACATTTTTTCGGTTGGGTTACAAAATGCATCAACGAACAAGGTGAAGCGGAGTTCCAAAGCGTATGTATGGATATTACGGAACGCTATCATGCGCGAAAGACGGGTGAAAGCAAACGTTATCTGCATGCTCTTACAGATGTTTATGATATGATTTTTGAGTTTAATCTGGATGCCAATACCGTGAAATGTCTGCATTGTAAGGAAACGTCCTATTTTAAGCGGCTGGAAAATATTCCAATGCAGATTGAGGATGCATTGGAAAAATGGCTGATCGCTTCCGTAAATGTTGAACAGCAGGAGATTGTTCGGCGATTTTTCAGGGATTTCTGTCAAAAGAGGTCGAATGGAATGAACGGAAAACCGCCGCAAATTACCTATGAAGCC
>CAYXQG010000143.1:0-5139 GCA_964467405.1 uncultured Acetatifactor sp.
CAGAAAATCCACTGAAGTCTTATCAAAGGGTGTTGAGAAAAAATCAATTCCTACTCTCTCAGCCTCTTTTTTTAGTTCTGCCTGCCATTCCCAGGGTGTATATGCTTTTCCGTACAGACTATATAGATTTTCTCCCTCCCAGGTACCATTTTCTACCTGGAAATACTGATTATGGCAATCTATCGTCAAGGTATCCGGCGTATAAGTCTGGATTTTCACACAATCTGCACCGCAGCGCTTTGCTTCCCGGATGATCTCTTTTGCTCTCTCTATGCTTCCGGAATGATTGGCCGACATTTCCGCAATAATATATGCCGGATATCCGTCACCGATCATTCTGCCGTTGATCTGAAACTCTTTCATATCTTCCTCCCTGTTTGTGCAACCTTACCGGAATCCGGACGGAACTAGTGCTCCTCCTCATGCAGCAGGCGGTACTTTAACTCTGCAAGCTTCCAGTCCGTTTCATTATCAATATCCTGCACTTCCAATTCATCCAGGATCACAGGATAGGTCTTCTTCATAAACAAAAGCTGCTGTTTGGAAAAAGCCCTTGTATTCAGGCAGTAAAACTGTCCGCAGTCATGATAAAATGGCTCCAGATCCTGGCTTCTTGCCAAGGCATTCTCCGGCCATTTAAAAACTGCTCTTTCCTCCTGCAGGATCAGGCTTCTCTGAGGCGGGAAGGAAAACTGTACAATGGGGACCACGCTGTCTGCTTCCTTTTCTGCCAATAACTGCATAGCTTCGGCCAGACGCTTTCCTGTAATAAAGGGGGCTGTGGGATAGATGCAGCAGGCATGGTCAAATACCCTGCCCTGTTCCTCATAGCAGGCAAGCACCTCTAATACCACGTCCCTTGTTGTGGAGAAGTCATCTGCATTTGCCTCACTTCTCATAAAGGGCACCTTAGCACCGCAGCTTTTTGCGATCTCAGCGATCCTTTCATCATCCGTGGACACCATGATCTCATCAAAACAGCCCGCCTGTATAGCAGCCTCTATGGAATAGGCAATAATCGGTCTGCCGCAAAACTCCTTTATATTCTTATGTGGAATTCTTTTACTGCCGCCTCTTGCGGTGATAATGGCTACACTGCTCATTGATACATTTTCCTCTGTCTTCTAATAAATTTGTTCATTCTGACGATGCTTCACCGGCTCCTCGTACCTGTCCATGAAATCCGGTCCAAGCCTTATGGCTTCATCCGCAAAACAGATTCCCTTTGTCTCCGTCAATACACCAACCACCTTTTTGAACTTAAGTCCCGGGAAGAAGTTCAAAATCTCCATGGGAACTGCTCCGTCAAACTGGGGATAGTCTGCAAAGATCCGGCGATAATCCAATTCATCTCTCGGATGCGGCTTTATGAAAATCCGGCCTTCCTTTTCATAGGTCTGAATAATATCCCGAAAGATCTGCTCCCTGGTTTTCAGATCACACAAAGGCTCCGTTAAAATCAGTATTTTATCTTCATCCTGACTGCATTCAGCCAGCTTTTTTCTCAATTCTTCTTCATCCCGGATAAAGGCCTTTAAAATCAGGTCCCTATCCTCCTTTTCCAAACCATCCACCAGCTTCCGGCGGTTTACCTCTACATATTTATGGCATGGATAGGGTATTACGGAAATATCATTTACTTCCATATCCATACAATATTTACTATAGCCATTCTGGATAAAGATCAGATTGCATTTCTCAGACAAAAAGACCTTCAGTCCGAAATGACCTCTGTTGTCATATCTGGCGGCATCAATATGCTGGAGGGTATTTAAGCCATCCTCCAGAGCATGATAGGGAATCCTTTTCCAGTTCAGGTAATAACCGATGGGATCCTTATCACAAAATACATAAATATCCTTATATTCTTTAAAATCTACCGGTACAAAGGGAGCATTTAATTTCGCAAGCTTCTTGGTAAACAAGACTCTGGCTATCATATTTTTTACAATATTTCCCCTGTCAACGCTGTACTTTGCCAGTTCCGGGAAGAAATCCTCCCTTTTCTCGTCATATTCCAGCACCTGTTCAAATAATCCCGTATTCTCCACGCGCTCCCGTAGCTGCTCAAAATCATTGGACATCTTACTTAAGACCAAAGTAGCGTTTCCCCGCTGTTGCTTCGGCAGATTCAATTCCTTCAAAAAACTGACATACACATGATAATAGGTATGACATACATAAATTCTGTCTTTCATGGCAACTATCCTTACCTGCTTTGCTTCCGGTATACATACATATTTCCGGAGTCATTGTGCAATATGTCCTCTTCTACTGCACTTCCCAACTTCCTGACCTCCATAAAGGAAAAATCCACATCATAGTATTTCTCAATCCTGATCAGTCCGTCTTTTTTCATCTTTTCTTCCAAAGGCCTGAACCCGTCTATGTGTCTGGGGTCCATCTCCAAATCCCTGACATACATGCAATAGCTTTTTTCCAAAGCCCTGCCTTCTTTGTCAATATAGGTTCCGGTAAATTCCTTATTGTAGCGATATGGTACACCCACCATCTGCTCTACATGATGGATATAAGTTACTCCCTTTAAAGCCGGAAGACCGATTACAAGGACCCCCGCATTTCTCTTGTCCATATATTCAAAAACAGTACCCGGTCCGAAGGAATCCTTCACATCTACTTCTGCCAGCATTTCCTGATCCCTGCCCCATACGGCAAAGGAATACAGAGGATGCTTCGTTCTTACAAATTCCGGTCTGTCCAACGCCTTCTTTGCCAGCGCTCCTGTCCGTACCGGTGTTTTCAGATAATCAAAAGGAACACCCTGACAAAAATCCCAATTAAAGGTGGGAAATAACAGGGTTCCCTCTTCTCCTACCAGCTCCTGCAGTTTATCGATCAGGGCATCCGGTGAAAATCTCTCTCCCCGCGCCTTTACAGTCTTAGCTAATTCCAGGACATCAGAAACTACATAGATACAATCCCCCTTACGGATCCAGGACAGTTCCTCCAGCCATTGTGCACAAGATATAAAATCACCCATAGTCTCTCCTTATTGCTGTCGTTTTTGTAAGGATATTTCTTTTAAGAAACGGCAGTCTCTGTCAGGCAATCAGATTTCTACATCATATTTCTTCAGCAGATCTGAAATAGCCTGTATATTGATAAAATTCTCAGGCACAATATCTCTGCCGGAGATTTCAATCTCATACTCATCCTCTAAGGCCTCTACCAACTCCATCACATCCAAGGAATCCAGCAGACCTGCTTCTATAAAATCATCACAGCTTTCACAATTCTTAATTTCCAATACTTCTTCTAAAATTTCAGCAATCTGTTTCATATCCTATCTCCTCGTATTTATTATCCTTCTTTAATTTGGCAAAGCAGCATATGTCCACATATCCGATACCCTGCCAAAAAGCGCCCTCTCTCTCAATACCTTCCTTTGTAAAGCCATTTTGAAGAAGCACCTGCTGTGATGCGATATTTTCTACATGCACAATTGCAGTCACCCTGTTGGCTTCACAGGCATTAAACAGATAATCCGTAATCGCGCCTACTGCAGCCCTTCCGTAGCCCTTGTGCTGCATAGATGGTGCTATGGTATAACCGATCTCTGCTTTCTCGATCCTCGGATCCCCATTGTATACTTCCACTACACCGATCAGCATCCGGGGAGCATCTGCATCGCATACTGCCAGATAAACGGCTGTCTTTTCTTCCATTTCCTTTCGCTGTCTTTTTAACAGCTTCGTTATCAAAAGCTCTGTTTTTCTCGGCAGTCCCGGACGATACCTGTAAATGGATTCGTCTCCGTACATTTCCAGCATTCTGTCCATATCCGCATCTGCTATGGGACGTAACAGGATCCTTCCCTCCTGTATCAGCAGATTGGGATCATATAAGGAATTCAAATTCATCCGGCAATCTCCTTCAAATGCACTCTGTCAATCTTACCATTTGCATTCAGCGGCATCTGATCCAGCTGAACAAATATACCGGGCACCATATATTCCGGCAGTTTATCCTTCATAAAGGCCTGCAGGTCGTCCTGTGAAATATTGCCCTCATAATACATGGTAATGCGGTTCTTCACATATACACAGCAGGCTCTTCTTACCTGCTCATGTCCGGAAGCTGCTGCCTCTATCTCGCCTAATTCGATCCGATAACCCATATGCTTGATCTGGAAATCCTTACGGCCCACATATTCTATCTCATCGAACTCATTTACTCTTACCAGGTCTCCCGTACGATACATAATATCCCTGAAATAAGGCGATAAAGGATTCTGCACAAAGGCCTCCCTTGTCTTTTCCGGATTGTTATAATAACCCAGGGACACTCCCGAACCTCGTATACACAGCTCGCCGACCTCTCCTGCCTTACATGCCTGCTCCTCCTCATTTAAGATGAGAACCCCCGTATTAACGGCAGCACGACCGATAGGCAGGGTCTGATCCTGGGTAAACTCACGATCAATAATATAATAAGTGCTTGCATAGGTGGTTTCGGAGGGACCGTAATAATTCACATATTTTGCCTGGGGTATGGCTTTTTTCCACATATTATACTGCTTTACGGGCATTACCTCACCACAGAACATTACCTTTTTTAAGCAGGACATGTCCACCTCACGCAAAGCGCGCAGGTTCGCTGTTACGATCAAAGCCGAAGGCACCCAGAAAATCGCATTCACCTTCTGCTCTTTCATATATTCCAATACACGAACAGGAAAGGCAAACCATTCCTCCGGGATAATATGCAGCGTAGCCCCATTTCGGATCGTGCAGTACAGATCCGGCACAGAGGCATCAAAATAAAAGGGGGCCTGATTGGCAAAAATCTCCTCCTCGGAAAATTCCATAACCTCGCTGGCTTCCTCCGTAAAATCGATCACTGCCCGGTGGCTGATCACAACCCCTTTAGGCACTCCTGTGGAACCGGAGGTACAGATAATGTAGACCGGATCCGTATCAATACGCCCTCTTTGGATTTTGGCAAGCAAAGCATCATCTGTTTCAGCTCCGCATGCCTCTTTCGCCATAATGATCTTTGCCTCAGGCACCAGCTCCAGTGCTTTCTCATAATAATCCGGTTTTGTAAGTAAATAGGCCGGCTGCAATACTTCTATGATCAGCTTCAATCTGCTGACCGGAGCATGTGCATCCAGAGGTG